>JAJFGQ010000080.1 GCA_021776075.1 Alphaproteobacteria bacterium
ACGGTTGCTTCTGCTGCTGAAGAATTAAGCGCGTCCATTGCTGAAATCACAATGAAAGTAACGCAATCAAATGCTATTGCCACAGAAGCCATGGACAAAGCGGAGGAAACAAATAAAACCATCGCAGACCTAGGTAAAGCAGCCGATGAAATTGGTTCTGTTATCAGCCTGATCAATGACATTGCCGAACAGACGAACCTTCTGGCCCTGAACGCCACAATCGAAGCGGCCCGCGCCGGAGAAGCGGGAAAGGGATTTGCTGTTGTGGCCTCTGAAGTCAAGGCACTGGCCGGTCAAACCGCCAGCGCCACAGAGCAAATCCAGAAACAGATCAACTCCATTCAAGAGATCACAACAAAGGCAGTCACAGCCATTGGCGCCATCCACAGCACTGTTAGCAACATCTGTGAGGCCAGCACAGCAATTGCCGCCGCCATGGAAGAACAAGACTCGGCAACCAAGGAAATAGCACGCAATGTAACAGAAGCTGCTGCCGGTACGTCCGAAGTCACCCGCAATGTGACCCATGTACAGGAAGCGGCAACATCAACAGGAGCCGCCGCCACACAATTACTGGGGCTGGCGGGAACTCTCGCTGAAAATGCAGGAGACATGAACACGGAAGTATCTAATTTCATGGGCAATAATGACACAGAAAAGAAAGGTAAAAAAAATGATTGAATCTGGACAAGCTGTAGAAAAAACACTTTTTGACCGTCTTGGTAGAAAAGATGCCGTTGCCGAAAACCTGCAAACGACGCTGGAAGAATTAAGCGTTCCCGCTGATCTGATCGGTGAAGTCATGACAATTGCCGCCTCTACCCGTGATGACGTTTTAAATAAATAGGTTTTTATTTTCTATAAAACTTGACCGAAGCCAGTCTTCCCTGCTATAAAATAGTGTTTTCATAATTGTGATCATTGTTGAGTAGAGGCATGGCCAAAGCAAACGGCAAAAAACAGACCGATCAGCGTTACACGAACAGGCTGAAAAATCAGGAGCAGCGACAGGCTGTTCTGGGGATTCAGGCCCGCTCTGCGGATAATAAATTCCGCACCCGTGTTTTTAAAGCTGAATTATCCAAGAATGCCTTTACTCTGGAGTATCGCTGGCGCGAAGCATGGCGTAACCCGGATACACATATATGGAGCGTGGTGGAATGCGCAGGAATACGATCCAAGCCTTCCGATCCCCATCCGTTTAATCTTAAAAAAAGAACCGTTCTCGAAAAAGCCTGTTTTTTTGATGCCCTGCATAATTGCGCTGAATTTGAACAGGGCGAACAAGGATTAAAGCGCGCGCCCGTCACAGATAACAAACAAAACTTGCCTGATATGCACTACACAGACATGGCGCAACAGGAAAACCAGCCCTTTAACGAGCAAAGCCTTCCCGTCCCCGCCATTAACGGTCAAATCGTTATAGATGGCACGTTTTCCATGGAAGCTTATGAAACAGCAGAAAAAACGCGCGGTATTTTCCCCGCCATTCCGGATGCGTTAAAACCGGGCGGGACAACGCAACCCTCTCAGATGAATGAAGCATTATTTACGAATGCCGTTGATAGCCTTCAACAACAAGCCATAGTTCGCAAAGCCAGTGCAGGAGTCATCCGGCAGAAAAAGGAAAACAGCGCAGCGCTGGTAAAAAAAGTAGCCCACCATACGGACCAATTTGATAAAGCCCTCACCAGCTTACAAAAACTAAACGTTACCTTTAAGCTGGCTGCTGAAAAAGCAGAAGATATTGACAGCCATAAAAAGGCCATAAAAGAAGGCAGGGACTGGGCCCTGAAAAAAAGAAAATTTAAAGGAGAACATGCAATAGATTGCGTTCTGCCTTTAGGATTATTCTCCTGGGGCGCAACTTTATTTGGAATAGGTGTTGGGACACTCGCATTCACCCCGTCAGTTATGCCCTTAGGAGAAGCGGCCGCCACGGCATTATGGGCTGCACCGGTTCCCCTTGCTTCATACATGATCTCGCACAAAACAAACCTGTTCCAGAATACAACCATGTATTATCGTAAAGCCAAAGCCATTCTCGGCACGAACATCAGCACCGGCTGGAAAAAAATGAGGGCGCTGCGGCAATTCAAAAAAGATGTCAAAGGCCTGCCGGAAAGCCGCTACAAAGACGCTTTGCAACACTTCGGGAAGGATGTCGAAGTCGGGTTTCAAGCGCTTGAAGCGGAACAGGCCGCCAGACAAATCAAAGAGGATCCCTCTTCTGCGCCAAAAGCCAAACGGCTTCTGAAAAAGACATTTGTTATGGCTGAAAAACAAGGGCTTGATGACAATATGATCGGCGCTTTGGACAAAGCCCTGAATAAAGACTGGAGCACAGAAGAACCAGACAACGGCCTGTCCGAAGAAATACGCAAAAAAACCAATGAGTTATCCTCTGTTTGGACACAAGCAAAAGAGCATATAAAAACCGAGCTGGAAGAGCATTATAAACACCCCGAACAAAAAACCTTGCCCTCCGAAGGTGCGCAATTGCTTTTAGGACCGAAAATAAGCTAGCCTCATCCTCATGAAAATTGCGATTTGGAATGTTAATTCAATCAAAGCCCGACTGGACCATGTCAAAAACTGGCTGGAACAAAACCAGCCGGATGTCCTGATGATTCAGGAATTAAAGGGGCTGGATTTCCCTACCACAGAGTTTGAAACGCTTGGCTATGAAGCAGAAGCCGTTACGCAAAAGGCCTATAACGGTGTAGCCACACTCTCCAGACACCCTATCACCGTAGAGCAGAACGCCCTGCCCGGTGACACCCATGATGAGCAGGCCCGCTATCTGGAAACCACAATCAACGGACTGCGCCTGATTAATATCTACCTCCCGAACGGCAACCCGGTGGATACAGAGAAATTCGATTACAAGCTGGCCTGGATGGAGCGTTTGAAAGACCGCCTGAAAGAACTACGCAGCAATGACGTACCCTTTGCTATTGGCGGCGATTTCAACGTTATTCCCGAAGGCCGGGATTGCTATGACCCGGAAGGCTGGCAGGCTGACGCCCTGTTCCGCATAGAAACCCGCCGGAAGTTCAGGGCCATTCTCAACCTCGGCCTAAGTGATGCCTTCCGTGTTTATAACAATGAAGATCAACAATATACGTTCTGGGATTATCAGGCCGGCGCATGGCCCAAAGGTCTGGGAATCCGTATCGACCATTTCCTGCTGTCCCCACCTTTGACAGACCGCTTACAATCCTGCGTCATCGACCCAAAACCACGCGGCCTTGAAAAGGCATCCGACCATACACCTGTTATGATTGAACTGAGAGATTAATGGTGCCGTGAGAGGTAATCGAAACCTCGACCTCACCCTTACCAAGGGTGCGCTCTACCACTGAGCTACCACGGCAAATAATCATGCAGATTTATCTTATCCTGACAGAACTGTCCAGAGTCTATGTCGCTGCAAAAAGAAGACGAGGCGGATCACCCGCTTTTGTTTCGACAGCACGGTGAATAAAGGCATCAACATCGCTCCAGTAATTAGAAACCTGATACCATATATCGCCCACGCCAAAGCTAAAAGGCTTTGCACCTTTTTCAGGTTTATAGACCGGAAATTCTTTTTCATTCCTCCCACTCACTGTGGTACGGATCCCTTTATAAACAGCTTCATCATTGCGCAACGCCTCTGTAACCGGTGCATTATAACAACACATCAAACGATGTCCTTCTGCTACATCTCCGTGAAATTCATGAACCGCTGCATTCACTTTCATATATGAATCAGGCACAATCAAACGCAAACCACCGTGAAACCCGTGACTTTCAAAAGTTACGATGTCATCAATAATCTTCTGACAGGCTATTTTCTGCCGCCCCCGCAAAGAGGTAACAACCTGTTCCAAATCTTCTTTATGCAACTCAGGAAACTCTAGATCATTAGGATCCCCGAAATCTTTCCACAAACGCCGGGCCAAACCATTAAAGTCACCGGATAGCTTCTTACGCGGGAACAAAACCACATTACAGACCTCCCCGACCCCGGCATTAAACATATCTTTCAAGCTCCCCACGACTTTCAACAAGTCGTAATCCTTCGGCACATAAGACGGACGCTTTACTGTAGATGATTTAGCCACGACACTACCCTCATTAACTTTTCCATAATTAACATACAGGTCTTGCCGCGCATTGTCAATAAAAACGATGATTATTTTTCATCAGGGGAACGCGACGAAAGACGGCTGATTTCTATCCTAAAATGGGGATAGAGAGGTTTTAGCGGCAAAGCCTCTCTCTCTCAAAGCTTCGGCCCTAGCTGCCACATCAAAAACAGTCTGGTTATTAAACTTCTGGGCCACACTGTCAAACAAGGCATCGGCTGTGATAGGCAAACTATCCAATGAGTGATAGATCATCATCTGTTTACGAATATACCGATGCACTGCTTTTCTCTCAAGATTTGTTTCAGCCAGTCTTTTTAAATTTTTATTGCCGTCCAGAATTTCCTCTTTAAAAGCCCTTATTTTTCCAACACCGTTATTTGGCCTGAACACCGTACTTTTCATCGGGTTTCTTTGATCGAGGACAGCATAAACATTATGCTCTTTGTTATAGAGAGCTGTTCTGTCGTCTTTCATGACAATTTCATTGTCTCCATTTTTTAGAATGTCTGCCAGGGCATCTCTTAAATCCTGCGGGGATGTAATATTCATAGGCTTACCCAGCGCAGGATCGTTAAAGGTATTCTCTTCGATGTGATGCTTCTTATAGCCATGAGCCACAGCCATTTTTGCAAAATCATCGCTTAATTTATCAACAGCCATATACGCACCCTCGGTAATCTAAATATTCTTTGTTTTTAACGCGACAACCATATCATTTTACCATATAAACTAGACCTATGTAAAACAAATTACTGTAAAACTTCACCTACTCATTGACGGCGCACCCCGACTGTTACTACAGTGTCACAATATTTCCTTAGATGAGTCATGATTTGAACAAGATTCCCATGCAAAAAGACATACCTGCGAAAAAAAATGGGGCGCAGAAACGTGAAGAAAAACGTGCAGCAGCATTGCGGGAAAATCTGAAACGGCGGAAACAACAAAAAGAGGAACGCAAAAGCGATGACAGCCCAAACAAAAACCAAAGAAGAGATTGAATCCCAGATCGCACTGGCACAAAGCCACCCCGGTATTCTGGCCGATCACCAGATCAGGGCACTGGCACAAAAAGAAACCATGATCGACCCTTTTGTTGAAAGTCAAAAACATGAGGGCATAATTTCTTATGGTGTTTCGTCCTACGGCTATGATGCCCGCTGTGCCGACGAATTCATGATTTTCACCAATGTCGACAATGCTATTGTTGATCCCAAGAATTTTTCCGAGCAAAGTTTTGTCGAACGTAAAACCGATGTTTGCGTCATTCCCCCCAACAGCTTTGTCCTGACCCGGACTGTCGAATATTTTCGTATTCCCAAAGATGTTCTTGTCATTTGCCTCGGTAAAAGCACCTATGCGCGCTGCGGTCTGATCGTCAATGTGACACCGCTGGAACCGGGCTGGGAAGGTCATGTCACACTGGAAATATCCAACACGACACCGCTTCCGGCCAAAGTCTATGCCAATGAAGGCGTCGCACAATTTTTGTTTTTTAAGGGCAGCACCCCCTGTGAGGTAACTTATGCAGACCGTAGTGGAAAATACATGGGCCAAAAAGGAGTCACCCTCCCCCGAATCTCAGGCTCAAACGACAAATAACCCTTCTGACCAGCCTTCCGGATTGGATAAAATCCGGATTGTGGGTGGCAGGAAGCTGGAAGGCACTATTCCGGTCAGCGGCGCAAAGAATGCAGCCCTGCCGCTAATGTGCGCTGCACTTCTGACCGAAGCCCCCTTACAACTAACGAATATGCCCACGACACTGGGCGACATCGTTACGCTCTCTGCTGTTCTTGGTGAACTCGGTGTTCGCACAGCAATTCACAAAGACGAACACACGGTTATTCTACAGGCAAAAGACAAAACATCCTGTCACGCACCTTATGACCTTGTTCGTAAAATGCGTGCCAGCATATTGGTTCTGGGCCCGCTTCTGGCCCGACATGGACAAGCAGAAGTCTCCCTACCCGGCGGCTGCGCCATCGGCACACGCCCGGTTGACCTCCATATTGACGGCCTGCGGGCGATGGGTGCCCTCATAGAGCTTGAAAGCGGCTACATTAAAGCCACCGCGCCCCACGGCTTAAAAGGCACAACGATCGTCTTTCCTAAAGTCTCCGTCGGCGCCACAGAAAACCTGATGATGGCGGCCTGCCTTGCTGATGGCTGCACTGTCTTGTCCAAGGCGGCACAAGAACCCGAAATTGTAGACCTTGGTGAATGCCTTATTAAAATGGGTGCCAAAATCGAAGGTCTTGGTACTGATGAAATCCGTATTCAGGGCGTAGAAAAGCTAAAAGGCACCACCCATGATGTCATACCGGACCGTATCGAAACCGGAACATGGATGATTGCCGCCGCCCTGACCGGCGGAAAACTGCAACTCAAAAATGCAAAACTCGATCACGTTACGGCTCTCGTTGCTCCCCTTGAAGAAGCGGGATTGATCATCAAACAAACAGGTACGGATATCATTGTCAGCCGCGAAGGCCGTCCTTTGACCGGCACAGACATCATGACCAAACCCTATCCCGGTTTCCCCACTGACTTGCAAGCACAATTCATGACTATGCTAACCCTGTGCATGGGTGCGGGCATGGTCACGGAAACCATTTTTGAAAACCGCTTCATGCATGTACCGGAATTATGCCGTATGGGGGCGAACATTACCGTTCATAACGGATCGGCCATTATTCGTGGCGTAAACAGCCTGAAAGGCGCCGAAGTCATGGCTACAGATTTACGAGCTAGTGTCGCGCTGGTTCTGGCTGCTCTTGTTGCCGAAGGGGAAACGACGATCAACCGGATTTACCATCTGGATCGCGGCTATGAGAATATCGTGGACAAGCTACGCGCCTGCGGCGCAGACATTGAGCGGGTTAAATAACGCCCTCAAGCAGTCAAACGGTATACAATCGTCAAAAGCTCATCCCGCATCAAGGGTTTGGGTAAAGTTTCGTTGGCATGGAATTTTGCAAGGGCCACATAGTCATCCAAAGCATTCTCAACCCCAGCCGTTATAGCAAGAATAGGCGTCTGTTCGTTATCCCGCCTCAACTGTTTCATAAAATCGACACCGGTTTTAACAGGCATGACAATATCCGTGATGATAAGATCAAATTTCTGCTCCTCCAGTACTTCCAAGGCAGAATCAACACTGAAACAATCATGAATGTCGAATTCATCCCCCGGTAGCATCGTTTTAACAACGGCATGGATGAATTCATCATCATCAACCAACAGAACTTTTATCATTCACTTCCCCTTCCACAGATTTTATCATTATAACCATCTGAGAAAAAAGAAACATAAAAAAATCGTGCCGCATCACTCCTTTTTCTATTAAGCTGTAACCTATGGAACAAGCTCATAATAGCCGCATCATACAACTGTACCTGCCAGAGCAGGAAGGACAGGCCGTTCCTGACCATATGAAACGGGAACAACAAACAGCCCTAAAAGACCTGATGCAAAACAGCCATTTCCAGCCCCTGAATGACAATGCCGGACCTTATGAAGTCAATCTTTCGATTGAAGATAATCGCATGGTTCTACGTATGCGCAACGCCCGTGCAGAGGACCTTTCAATACTCGTGCTCTCCTTAAAACCTTACAGGCGTATTATACAGGATTATTTCTTGATGATTGAAAGCTATGAGAAAGCCCGCCGAGAATCAGGCAAAGAAAAACTGGAAGCCATTGATATGGGCCGCCGGGGATTGCATGATGAGGGCGCACACCTGCTCATCGAACGCTTAAAAGACAAAGTTGATATGGATTTTGAGACAGCCCGCCGCTTTTTTACCCTGATTTGCGTCCTGCATAAAAACAATATCCGTATGTTACGATAAAGCTCTACGACCAACCATGGAAACATCCCCATGACTCAAGCTGATTACGACCTTTGTATTATAGGCAGCGGCATAAACGGCGCCGGCATTGCCCGTGATGCTGCTGGACGCGGCCTGTCCGTTCTTCTTGTAGAGGCACAGGATCTGGCTGGCGCAACATCTTCGGCCAGCACAAAATTGATCCATGGCGGCTTACGCTATCTGGAGTATTTTGAATTCGGACTGGTCCGGGAATCGTTAACCGAACGCGAAACACTCCTGAGGTTGGCCCCCCATATCGTCCAACCAATGGAATTCGTCCTGCCTCACAATAAAAACCTGCGCCCCGCCTGGATGATTGGTCTGGGGCTTTTTCTTTATGACCATCTGGGCCGCCGTAAAAAACTACCCTCTTCCCAAAGACTTGATCTGGACATTCACAGTTATGGCGACCCCTTGCAGGATCAATATACCAAAGGATTCAGCTACGCCGATTGCCGGGTTGATGATGCCCGTCTGGTGATCCTGAATGCTCTGGATGCTGCCGAACGGGGCGCCACCATTCTGACACGTACAGCCTGCACAAAACTTTCCAGTGACGGTACGCTCTGGCACGTACACCTGAAAGATATGATCACCGGCAAGAATTTTGAACACTCCGCCAGAAAAGTCGTTAATGCCGCCGGACCGTGGGTGCGCGGCTTTCTGGATGAATCAGGACTATCCGATGAGAACACACCCGCTATACGGCTTGTCAAAGGCAGCCACATCATTGTTCCCCGACTCTTTGAAGGCGATCAGGCCTATATCCTGCAACACCCTGATGACCGTGTTATCTTTGCCATTCCATACGAACAGGACTATACGCTCATCGGCACAACGGAAGTTGATTACAAAGGCTCATCGACCGAGATCACTATTGAGCAGGGGGAAGTCGACTATCTTTGCCACGCCATCAATAATTCTTTCAACAAGCAGATTAAACCGGAAGACATTGTATGGACCTATAGCGGTGTACGTCCTTTACTGGATGATGGACACCAAAAGGCGACGGCAGCAACGAGAGACTACCAACTCGTTATGAACACACGGCACGGTCCGCCGCTTCTGTCTGTTTTTGGCGGCAAAATCACAACCTACCGCAAGCTGTCCGAACAGGTTGTCAATAAATTATGTAGCCGAGGGTTCTGGACAGACACAGAATCTTTACCGGGCGGGGATATACCACACAGTAATTTTCCGGCCTTCCTCCACGCACAGCAAGGTAAATATTCATGGATGCCGGAAAATCTCATCCACCGTTACGCCTACACTTACGGCACACGCATGGACAGCTTTCTGGGAGAGGCCAAAAGCCTTGATGATCTAGGCCGCCATTACGGCGATCATGTTTACAAAGCGGAAATCAGCTACCTTGTCGAAAAGGAATGGGCGCGCACGGTTGAAGATATCCTCTGGCGTCGAACAAAACTGGGGCTGCATATTTCAGAAGAAACCCTACGCCATCTTGAAATGGAATTCGTTTAAGACTTTAATTTTCTAAATCGTGCCGGTTTTGGTTTCGGCGTAGATGTAAGCTTGTTTTCAGCTTGCTCCATAACAGCCGGCTCAAGGTCTTTAAAATGTGTTGTCACAAGGGAAGCCAGCTCGTCACCTTTTCTAAACTCGCTCAGCAACATGCCCGTACTAAAATTAAAAACATCCGTAACACTGATTGTACTCGCCGCATTATATTGTATATGAATAACCATCCCGCTACCTTTTTCATGAGACACTACCCATTGATCGCGTGATTTAAGCCCTTTGACCGGTATTTTTTTCTCGGTCGCGTCTTTGAGGAAAATAATTATATCGTCACTGCAGCGCAGCTCTTGCGCCCATTCCAGAACTGTGCGTCCGCCCTCACCCTTGATATTGATATCAGCACCGGCCTCTATCAATATTTTTGTCATTAACAAATGCCCCCAGCTAGCCGCCCGCATAAGAGGGGTTGGCTCAGCGTGAGCCTGATTCTCCAGATCGGCACCTTTCTCTATCAAAAGCTCAACAATACCAATAGCATTCTTCCAAGCAGCATAATTTAAAGGCGCGCTACCCTCACTATTTTTTCCATTCACATCTGCCCCGGCTTCGATCAATATTTTGCCTATTAACAAACGCCCTTTCTTAATAGCTGCCATAAGAGGCGTCTCGCCAGAAAGAGGCGGTTTACCAAAAACTTTACGTTCCAAATTATATCCTGCCTCAATAAAGGTTTTTACAACCGTTTCTTCATTTTCTAAAATAGCCCACATGAAGGAAGACTCACCGTAACTTTTTGAGATCAAATACCTTGTAGCCCCCACATCAGCATCTCGCGCAGCCTGCCTGATCAGCTTTTCCTTGGAAAAAGTCAAAAAACGCGTTCCACGCTTCCATTTTTTGAAAGCCTGTTCGTCCCTATCTGCCTGATCGGTGGCTTTGACAATAGCCATATCTTTCACTCTTCTGTTCTCCGGCCCTTCCGGAGGTGGGGGTGGGGGTGGGTGTGGCGTATAAAATTCCATGATTTGGCGTTTCCTTTACCCTATTTTTTAAATCGTGCCGGTTTTGGTTTCGGCGTGGATGTAAGCTTGTTTTCGGCCTGCTCCATAACCTCCGGCTCAAGGTCTTTAAAATGCGTTCGAGTAACGGAAGGCGTACGATCACCCCTCTGCATTTCGCTCAACAACATACGTGTAGAAAAATTGAAAACATCTGTGACACTGATGGTACTCGCCGCATCATATTGCGTATGCGTTACCATTTGGCTGCCATCTTTATCAAACACCGTCCATTGATCCATTGATTTCTGGACCTTGGCCGGACGTTGTTTTTCCATTGCATCCCGCAACGTCAAAACGACTTGGTTATAATTAAGCTCTTGTGCCCATTCCAGGGCCGTTTGCCCGTTTTCACCTTTCATGTAAAGATCGGATCCGGCCTTTATTAAAACGCCAAGCATGCCAACGGACTTCTGGTGAACAGCCCATTGCAAAGCTGTCGTGCCGTCCGGGTTTTGTGCATTAACCTTTGCATCCGCTTCAATCAATATTTTTGCTATTACAACACGATTCCAGTAAGCTGCGGCCATAAGAGCCGTTTTTCCGAAGCTCTGATACTCTAAATCAGCATCCTCCTCTATTAATAATTTGACAACATCAGGGGCGTTTACATAGATGGCCCGCCTCATAGGCATTGTCCCACCATAGTTTTTTTTATTAACATCAGCGCCTGCCTCAATTAACATTTTTGTTATAGGCAGGTTTTTTCTACTAATTGCCCTGATAAGCGGGGTTTCCTCATCAATCTCACTGTTCACATCGTATCCAGCCTTAATAAAGGTTCGCACGGCCGTTTCTTCATTTTCCGAAATCGCCCGCATAAAACCTTTAGCACCATAACCTTTTGAAATTAAATGTCTTGTGACCTCAACTTTAGAGTCCTGCGCCGCTCTTCCGATCAGTTTTTCTCTGGAAATCGTCAAGAAATGATCGGCACGCTTCCAGTAT
>JAJFGQ010000009.1 GCA_021776075.1 Alphaproteobacteria bacterium
ACGTTGTGCCGTCAGGTTTTTGGCTTTCAGGGATTTAAGGGGCCAGGCCTGCGGGTCGGTCAGTAATGTGATGTCGCCGAGAAGGTCTTTGCTTTTTTCCTGCAGGGTTTGCAGGAATGTCTCTTTATCCATGGCAATGATGGTTTCTATTTTATCGTCAAAATCGACCCAGACGAGGCTGGACGCGTTGCCCGGCAGCGGGACCATTGTAAACGGGCCGGAGGGGCGGTGAAATTCGGTGGAGACATTATCGTGCGGTTTTGTGTGGCTCATCAGGCAGGTGATGGCTTGTTGACCGTAGTCCTTTTCTTTGCAGGCAATACCGGCAATATCCCGTGTTTTTGAATGGCGGCCATCGGCACCGACCAGAAGGCCGGCCCTGATTTCCTTGCCGTCATCAAGGCGGGCTGTTACGCCGCAGTCATCCGTTTCAAAGTCCTGTAAGGCAGCGGCAATGATTGTTACGGATTTGATTTTTTTAACCTCATCCCCCAAAGCGGCGCGTAGTGCATTATTAGGCATGTTGACGCCAAAAGCATCCATGCCGATTTCAAGGGATTTAAAATCTGCCTGCACCGGGTCTGTCAGAGGAAGGCTGTCATCAATGACACGCAGTGTTTGCAGGGTTTCGCCGTGAGGCAGGGCGCTTTCCCATGCGCCTGTTGCTTTCAGGATATTCACGGACCCTTCCATTAGGGCAGAGGTGCGGCCCTCCGATTGTATGCCTTTTAAGGTCGGAGGCGGGTATTTATCGACAACGGTGACGGTAACGCCCAAGCGTCCTAACAGGATAGCCAGCGTCAGGCCGGGCGTGCCGCCCCCGGCGATCAGTATATCGGTTTGTTTTATATTATTCGCTTTTGTCATTGGACCATTTCACCAATTGGCACTTTCCGTTTATGCAGGAGGGATAGCTCCCCAGATCAAAACATTCGCACATGGCGCCTTCGTAATGCTGGCAGTTATTATCAAATAATGTATTAAACATTTTTTCGAATCGCGCATTAATGGCTGTGTATTTACAGCAGAAGCTACACATTGTGTCTATAACGATACATTGGTCGTTTTCGGAGCAGGCTTGCATGGTTTCAGGGATAAGAACCTGTTCCGAATAAGGCTGCAAAGGGTTCTTGTTTGTTTGTGTTTGTACATAGAACAGGGCGCCTGCGACAATAATGCCAGCAGTCAGGATCGCTATAATTAAAAAAATGTCAGGCCTTTTCTTGCTCACAACGTTTACTTGCCTTTATAAACTGATGACACCATATTGGAATCAATAACAGATGAGGAGTAGTTTAGCATGGCAAAAATAGAAATCTATAGTTTGACGGTTTGTCCGTGGTGTGTGAATGCCAAACGGCTTTTGGACAGCAAAGGTATAGAGTATAAAGAGATACTTATTGACAGGGATATGGAGAACGGGCGTGCGGAATTGGCGGCATTGACCGGTGGTGAAAGCTCTGTGCCGCAGATTTTTATCAATGGTGAACATATCGGTGGATATGATGAACTGGTCGCCCTGAATAAAAACGGGACTCTGGACGCGTTACCAAAAGATGGGTCAAAGGATGGACATGATGAAGACGGCCCTCATCCAGCTTAATAGCGGCCCGGATATAGCAGATAATATTCCCGTTGCAACGAAGCTCGTTCGTGAAGCGGCGGCGGCGGGCGCGCAGCTTGTCTGTACCCCCGAAAATACATGCCATATGCGTTTTTCCTCTGATGACAAGCTGAAGACGAGTTTGCCGGAGGAGGGACATCCGGTGTTGTCAGCTCTGTCCGGCTTAGTCGGAGAGTTAGGGATATGGCTGTTGATCGGTTCGCTTACGATAAAGCTGACGGAAGATCGTGTGGCCAATCGCAGTTTTCTTTTGAATGACAAGGGCGATATTGTTGCTAAATACGACAAAATTCATTTATTTGATGTTGATTTACCGACCGGCGAAAGCCACCGGGAGAGCGATAAAGTCAGGCCCGGTGAAAAAGCTGTTGTCGCGGAAACGCCATGGGGTGGTCTGGGTATGAGCATTTGCTACGATCTGCGCTTTGCTTATCTATATCGTGCATTGGTGCAGGGTGGCGCGTCTATACTGACCGTCCCCGCTGCTTTTACTGTGCCGACAGGGCAGGCACATTGGGAAACATTGTTGCGGGCGCGGGCGATTGAAACAGGGTCTTTTGTGCTGGCTCCGGCACAATGCGGAGAGCATGAAGGCGGGCGGCACACTTACGGGCATTCGATGATAATCAGCCCGTGGGGTGAGGTTTTGGCCGAGGCCGGAGAAGATGTCGGTTTTATCACGGCCGATCTTGATTTGTCTGCTGTCGAAAAGGCGCGGAATGCTGTTCCGGCTTTGCAGCATGACCGGCCTTTTCAAAATGAAATGTCATCCTGAGCGCAGTCCTCCCCTTGGCGTCATTCCGGCCTTCGACGGGGTGACGGAAGAGGGAGGAATCGGGATGACGGGAAAGAATGACGACAGCCTCTAAACCAGTAACCCCGTTGAAACGCCAAGGCTTGCGGCGATAGCTTTGATCGCGCTGACAGAGCCGTCTTTACGTCCGGTTTCTATTTCGGTGAGATAGGGGCGGGATAATCCCGCGTCTCTGGCAAGGTCGGCCTGTGTCAGGCCACGATGTTTACGCAGAATTTTGATCGGGCTTTCCTGTTTTGTGTAGAGGCGGTCGAGAATATCCTGCGGGATATTGGTATTGCTTCCCCCTGCTGCATCCCCATTGTCCATCATCCGGTATTCATGCAAGGGAACGAGAACATAGGGCTTGCCCTGAATATGAAGAAGATCGTGTTTCATGGTTTTATGTCTCTTTAAGGAAACAGAGTTGCTTACGGTAACAATTTTACAGGTAAATTCCGACCATGTCCATGATATCTTGTGGCGTTTTTTGTTCGACTTCACGTAGATGTTTAAGGGTGACGCTTTGGTTTCTTTTTGCAAAGCGTTCGCCGTTTTTATCGAGGATTAATTTATGGTGGTGATAGTCCGGTACTTTCAGGCCGAGTAATTCCTGCAACAGGCGGTGAACATGGGTGGCGTAGAATAAATCTTCGCCACGCGTGACCAGTGTAATGCCTTGCCAGTTATCATCCAGTGTAACGCTTAAATGGTAGCTGGTGGAGACTTCCTTGCGGGCGAGAACGGCATCTCCGACGATTTCCGGTGTTGCTTTTTGTGGGCCTTTGCCCCGGTCGTTCCAGTAAAGCGGGGTTTTCAGGAGGGTAAGGGCCTTGTCCATATCAAGCCGGAAAGCGTAAGGAATACCGGCTATGATTTTTTCTTCGCGCTGTTCTTCTGTGAGCATTTTGCAGGTGCCGGGATATATATGGCCTTCCGGTCCGTGAGGGGCGGCGCCGGAGCGTTTGATTTCCTCCCGAATATCTTTGCGGCTGCAAAAACAGGGATAAAGGAGGTCCTGTTCGGCCAGTTTACTTAGTGCAGCCTTATAGTCGTCAAGATGTTCAGACTGTTTGCGGACGGGTTCCTCCCATGAAAGGCCCAGCCATGAGAGGTCTTCATATATGCCGTTTTCAAAATCCGGTGTGCAGCGGTCTGAATCGACATCTTCCATACGGAGTATAAATTGTCCGCCGGATTCTTTGGCGGCTTTGTAAGCAAACAGGGCGGAATAGGCATGCCCCAGATGGAGGTAGCCCGTCGGAGATGGTGCAAATCTTGTAATAACGGCCATTTAAACTTTGCCCTGTTTGTGCTACATCCATGAGCCATGGAACAATTAAAAACATACACCTATGGTCCGGTTTCGGGAAGTGATCCGCAGCAGCTTGTAATTCTTTTGCATGGTCTGGGCTCAAACGGGCAAGATTTAATCGGTCTGGCCCCGTTTTTTGCGCAGAGCCTGCCCGGTGCTATTTTCGTTTCCCCGGATGCGCCGCAGCCTTGTGATATGGCCCCGATGGGGCATCAATGGTTTTCGTTACAGGAATGGACGCCGGAGTCGATTTTGCGCGGTGTGCAGGACGCGGCACCGATTGTGGAGGTTTTTATCACGGAACAGATAGAGAAATACGATATGTCGGCAGATAAAACGGTGCTTGTCGGCTTTTCCCAAGGCACGATGATGAGCCTGTATGCCGGGCCGCATTACCCGGAAAAACTGGCCGGTGTTTTGGGTTATTCGGGTGCGCTGGTGTGGGAAGACAGCCCGGCGGCGGCAGGAAAACGTCAGAATATTCCCGTGCGGTTGATCCATGGTGATGCCGATCCGGTTGTGCCTGTGGCGGCTTATCATCATGCCTTGGCGGCTCTGGAGAAAGAGAGCTTTGACGTGTCCGGCGGTATCACGCCGGGTCTGATGCATAATATTGATGAAGCGGGCATTGAATCCGGCAGTCAGTTTTTGCGGGATGTTTTATAGTTTGTGTGTGGGCGGCGTTGACGGAGCCTTTTCATTTTTGCGCGGTTTAATGTTTAGCGCGTGGGTCAATTCTTTGAAATTTTTTGCTATGTCATACCCATAGTTGTCCGGATCGTTTTCAAAATCGCAGAGGGTCGGATCAAGAGCAGATGCGGACAAAGCCTTTTTCAGCCAACTTCTTTCACGGATGCGTTCTTCATTGTTGTCACTCTCATATCTAAATTTATCTTGAGGCGGTTCAAGGTGTTGCATAACCTCATGTGTTAGCGGTGGTGCATCGGAAGGTATTATCTTCTGATAAAAAGACCAGTTTGCAAGCGGGACGTTAAAAACAGAACACCCTTCCTTTTGGAATAAAGGAGATAGACTTTGTTGGTAGGGTATATCTTCGTATCCCTTAATTTGGCATCCCATGAGATGGAAAGCGCCACAGTGCTGGATATAAATTTGTGCCTGCGTGTCTTTGGCGTGTTTTAGGGCATTTTGAACCATTATGTGGTTGCGGACATGTATGCCCTCCGCCTTGTTGGTAGGGATTATGACGTTTTCTGTTTTATGAGGGAGTATGTCTTGTATGATCTGACGGTTTAGGGAATCTTGATCATTAAGGTCACCCTCTTGGTTCTTTGCGGCATCATTAAAGCGGGTGGAGATTTTATGGGTCAGGGCAAATCTGTTCAATATTTTACGGGATAAATCAGCTTCACTGTAATGACGGAATCCGATATCTGTTTTGAGGGTTAGGATTCCGTCCGGATCACGGAATTTAATGTAGTCAGCCTCTTCTTCTGAGATGGTACGGTTTGTTATCTCGGAAAATCTCTGGGGTAGCATGTTGTGCTCACCTTCTATCCCAAAAGCAATATTGATTCCTTTTTCTTTCAGTTGCTTTAAAACCAGCATCTGAATTATTTTATGCGCGGGAGCGGAGTGCGCTTCCCCGATGAGAAGAACAAGCGGTTTGCCGTCATCGGGTTTTTCTTTCAGATTTTTCAGGGCCTGTTTTACGATGGCATCGGCGTAGGGACGCATATCATGTTCTTTTCGCGTTACCTCACGAAACCATTCCCGCACTTTTTGTATTCTACTCAACATTCACCATTGTAACATTATTTAAATATACATAACAAGAAAAAACAGGGCTATTTTGTTTTCTCAGTTCCGTAAACTTGACATATTCTGAGAAGTTCTTTAAAGACAGTCTCTTGACATATATATCGCATGAATGCAGGGAGTTTTAGGGATGGCTAAAAATAAAGGCGCAGGCAATATGGGGTTTGCGATGGCGGCGTTTACGCTGGCCGGCGCGATATATTTTTGGCCGTCATCATCGGATACGGCGCTTGATGATAAACAGCCCATGCAGCCTGACCGGCCTGCCCTGAACGATTTTGACCCTTTGGGTGAGGAGCTAAAAGCACGTAAAAAAGAGCTGGAGAAGCAGTTCAAAGGTATTTCACAAATTCTGGGTACAAACTATGTCGGGCGTTGCCTGACCGGCGGACAGGTTAAGGATTTTTCCGAGGAAAGCCGCATGCAACGGAAATTGACGGATAATCAGAAATTGCTGGTGAAATTGTATGACAAGCGCCGTGAAACGGCGATGGGACGCTACATTAACCGGAGCCAGACCGATTTTAACACGATAAGCTGTGTTGAAAATAACGGTGGAGCAGGCCATTTGGGGCTTTATGCCGACTGGCTTAATGTGACGACGGTTAATCTCGGCAATCTGAATAACGGCTCTTCCGTGACAGCGAAGCAGGTGATGAATGACCCGCGGCTGTTTAATCTGGCTTTGCGCACAGCTTATGAAGAAATTGCCCATGCCTGGCAGGGAAATACGCAGAAATCAATCGCACCGCCTCATGAAGTCCATGCCTTGCATCAGGTTCTGTGGACGCTGGCCGTTGAAGCACAGGCGAAGCTTGTGACTTTTATGGCGTTGCAGGAACACCGGGAGCGGGGCGATGCCAAGCCCTGGAACACAGCTTTGGAGGGGCGTTCCGTAGATAGCGCACAAATGAATGCGTTGCAGAAAGTTTTGGATGCTCATAAAGGTAAGAAGATCACACAAATCGCACGGGAAAACCCGACGGCTTTGGCGCCTGTCTTTAAGGCCTTTTTCACTGACCCGATGCCGCGCAAGCTTTACGAACGCCATGTTACGCAATGGGCTTTGCGGAGTAATTCAAAGACGCCAATCAGCAATGACATTTTTAAGGAAGAGCGTGGCGCGTTGCCCGGTATGAAAGTCAATTTTCTTGAAGGGACTGATTTTTCTATCAGTGACCCGAAGGTTGTAAAGTTCTTTGATAAGGCCGCCGAACGCATGATCCGTGAAAAAATGGAACGGGTTGGTGCGCCGTCTTCCGGGTTGGATATGGCAGAAAAGCCTGCGCAAAAGCCGTTTTGGAGCAAATGGACTTTTTGATTTTTTAGATTA
>JAJFGQ010000081.1 GCA_021776075.1 Alphaproteobacteria bacterium
TCGTAGCGCAGCGATCGGTGCCCGTATATGAGGCGTTGTGGTGTTACCCCACCGCAAGACGAATAAACGGGTATCCGAACGGCTTTTAACGCGCCATCCAAAGGACAGGGCTCTCAAAATCGATCTATCTCTTTTTTCGTCGCTCATTATGCTCTGCATAAATCGTTCCTCCAAAAAATACATCTCATCTTTTTATCCCTCCTGCAAACCATCCCATTATTAATGGAAATGGCTATAACGGTGCGTTCACAACATTAACAGCACGTTCAATCCATGCCTGAATGGATTCAGCGGGAACAAAAACATGGCTCGCCTGCTCTGCTCCCTTATGGGCAGCAAGCCATGCTTTACTATTGTGACGATAATTTCTGATCGTTTCCGCCAATTGAATGGCATCACCCTGCGGCACGACGGCACCCGCTTTAAAATCAGAAATCACTCTGGCTGTCTCTGAGTCTTCCGGTCCGACAAGAATACAGGGCCTCTGCACAGCTAATGCCGCATAAAGTTTACAAGGTACAAGCATCCCGGCTGTCTCATGATTCATGGTAATCAAATGAAGGTCGCCGCTTTCCATCAATTCCCGCAAGCGACTAGCCGGTTGCCAGGGCAAAAGACGAATATTCTCCAAACCGCGTTGTGCCCGCTCCTGTGCCAAACGATCAAAACGCGGGCCGTCCCCGACAAATACAAATTCAATATCCGGCTGATCTTTTGCAAGTATTTGCGCCGCATCCAATACCGTACGGATAGGGTGAGCCCGCCCTATATTACCTGAATACAGCACACGAAATTTGGGTTCCTTATCACAAAACAGTTCCTCATACGGCTTGGCGCCTTCAATATCTTTGGCACTTTTTAAGGCCTGAAACGGTTTTCGCTTTCCCTCTCTTTGTGCGCCGTCAGGTCCCAACAGCTCATAGTCGGGCCAATTAGGGATAACAGCCACACGCCCCGGGTCGATACCGCTATGCGTCAAATGTTTGGCCATGCAACGCCCCACCACGACGACTTTGTCGCATTGTTTCATCGCACGCCGTGAAAGGCGTTTAAAAACCGACATTAAAAAGGAAGGTAATTTCAGGCCCAAAGTCGGCAAAAGATCAGGATATAAGTCCTGACACCAGTGAATATGATGCGTTTTCTTCAATCGCGCCATGATCCGTCCTGCGACGACCAAAAGCGGTGGGTCAGTCATAGTAACGAGCAAATCATGGCGGGGCAAAAAAAGCCCTGTCCATAAGAATTTTAGCCAGACCCCTAGGTAGAAAAAAGCATTTTTAGATTTTGCCACTGCCTTCAAACGCACAACATGGACCGCACCATCGTAGCTCTTGTTGGCCTCTGGAGCCGTCGTCACAATCGTAACGCGCCAGCCTTGTTTCACAAATCCGCGCGCCAGATCACGTAAAACCCGCCCCGTCGCGCCACGGCCGGGAGGATAAACACGGTTAAAAATTAAAACAGAGGGCTTATTCATGCCTTCAAAACACCACCATCACCAGACTTTATCGACTCTATTGGAAACTCTGTTTGAATACTACAGGAAGAGCTGAAATTCAACAACGCCGCCCTTTCTGACCATAACAAAATCAACAAAAGCACAAGACCAAAATCAAGCGATTTGAAACTGGCATACAGGAAAAAATCTATACAGAACGGCCCGGCCAAAGCCAAAGCCATAACCGGCGCTTTGAAAAACAGGCGCAATAAGGCCCGCGCCACAAAACCGAGATAAAACAAGACAAGAGCCACGCCACACAAGCCGCTCTTTAACAAAAAACTAGTTACAAGGTTATGCGTAAAACTCACAGTCATACCGCCAACAGCTGGTGAAACAAAACTTGCCCCCCAGCCTTTGCCAAATAATATCGTTAAAAATGAGCCGTCAACTTCCTGCAAAACCGCCATAGCTTCACGCCAGCGCATATTCCCACCCACCAGCGCTGTTTTATGGGCAAGCGCCTGCATAACGTCATGAATAAAAGGCCAAAACAACACAGCCATAGCAAGAAGAACAAAAAGAGGAAATAGCACTTTATACGGCCTGTACATCAATGCCATCGACAACAATAGAAGTACCGTTAGCCCGACAAAGCCGATACTAGCCCTCTGTGTCACCAACAGCATGGCCATCATAGGCAAAAAGGCCAGAGCCATAAAAGAAGACGACTGCAGAAAAGATTTTATGGAGACCTTTTCATATATACGCCGTCCTGCCAGCCCAAGCAGAAGCAGTGCAGCAAAAAGAACGGTAGGAGAGTTAGCCAGATAAAAAGGATCAGCCGGTTGTTCTATACGCCACGACACGCCATGGTAAAGAAGGAAGAGCGGCATAATCACACGCCCCGCAAACAAAACACCTAACGCGATCACGGCCACTGTAAAGAAAAAAGCATAATCCTTCTTCTGAACGAGCAAAGAATATAAAAACACAGGCAACAGCAAAAAAAGAAAGGGAACAACATCCCGGAAAATCTCTGTTAGACCGTATCCGTACAAAACACCCGTTACAGACGGAACAATCAGTCCATACAGCAGCAACAGGCGGCCGGCCTTTTCCCATCGGGCGCTGTTATAAAAGGCATTCACAACCCGCACGACCTGATTTGTACCGACGGACAGAACAAGGAAAAGCCCTACAAAAAACTCTGTCATACCGGGATTGTCCGGTGTCGGCGTTCCCCATAAGGCATATATAAAAAGAGCCGCCAATAAAGCGAAAAAACGAAAATCAACCATTGAGAGCACTTAAAAACATATTCGCAGCCACCGCCAACATCAAAACAGCAAAAATCTTCCTGAGAGGTGCCACCGGCAGGCTATGTGATATTTTCGCGCCCAGCGGCGCCATCGCAACACTGGTTGAAATAATCACCGCCCAAGCCGGAATATTAATATAACCCAGCGAAAAAGGCGGTCTTCCCGCTATATCCCACCCAATAAATACAAAACCCAGAGTCCCGGGAATAGAAATAAAAAGCCCTAACGCTGCCGCTGTGCCTACCGCTTTATGAACAGGTACGCCGCAAAAAGTCATATAGGGTACATTCATAACAGCGCCACCAATTCCCATTAAAGTCGAAAACATACCAACAATAAAGCCCGCCAGACCCGACCATGGCTGTCGCGGCACATCCTTGAATAAGGATTTTCCTGAATGGCCAAAAAACATAAAGAAAGATAAAAAGCCAATCGCCGCGGCAAAAATAGCTTTAAGAATAAGACCCGACACAAACCCCGCAATAAGAGTCCCCAATACAACACCAACAAAGATACCGCTACCAATGCGCTTAAGAAGATCAACCCTGATAGATTGTCTTTTCCAGTGCGCCCGGGCCGATGATAAGCCGGTCAGAACCATTGTCGCCAAAGATGTCCCTACAGAGACATGCATAATGTGGTCTGCCGAAAAACCAGATGTTGAAAAAACGTAATAAAGGCACGGCACCAGAATAATACCGCCGCCGATCCCTAGAAGCCCCGAAAAAAAACCGGCCAAAGCACCGGAAGCCGCCAGAACCACAATCAAAAACAGCCATTCCGATAAAAAAGTAAAATCCATAGCGATGTATCCCAGCAGAAAGACGCAAAGCCTAGCCTGTCTAGCAATATAACAGCAAGCCGATAATCATGTTATTTAAAGTTAAAAAGCCTGATGGGACTGTTTTTCCTGCGTTTTTTCTGCTTTTTTTCTTCATAGACCAGTTTTTTGTTACTATTATCCACGCCGCGTCGTGAGATCTTACCTCCTCTGGAAGACCTTTTCTCCTCTATCCTTGCACGCTCCGCTCTCTTCTGGGCAGCAACATTGCGGGCCCGGGCTCGCAATGCATCGGTCCGCGCCCTTTGCTCCGAAGCCAATTGAGACGACCTCATAGCGCCTTCCTGTCTGATATTAGCCGCTGCATTAGCAAATTTGCTCCCAGACGACGCCGGTGATTTGGGTTTTACACCGGAATAAGAAAAGGGCGTTTGCCTATTGCTCCGGGATGAAGAGCTCTTTCTGGAGTTTCTTGGATCATCGCCTCGATTCAAAAAGAGGGGTTTGGCGCTGTCGCCGCCCTTGTTAAACAAGGAACCTTTATCTTTCTGGCCACCTCTGTTTTCCGATGAATTAAACAGGGACTTCCTGCCATCCTCCTGTGCATAAACAGGCGACAAGACCAGCACAAAAAGACAAACAGCCATCAATATAAAACGAAAAACCGCCATATCACGCCCTCCTTACCCCAGCGTCTCATAAAAAAACGCCCTCCGGTAATTATAGCAGCCCCCTGACATAAAAGACAATTCTCTAAGGAATAAAAATATTTTTCCATAAAATTTAATTATCCATAGTATTTTCATTTTTAATTAACTTTTTGGGAGCATGATGGATGAAATTTCGTAAAATAGAAACAGACTTTTAAAGATATAACGGAGTGGTGTGATGCAAGTGAGTATTAAAGAATTTCTGGATGACTGCGGTCTTAATGAGCCTTTTTATCCGGGAAAAAGAGTCATTAAAAAGCTACCTCAGTCAGGTGAGAACAAGAGTCATTGTATTGTTTATGACTGGCGTGATCCGGACAAAATTCGTATTGAGGTCAAAGCCGGTTTAAGCGGTCGGGATCTTCCTCCCAAGGAGCTCTCAAAATATCCGGTCAGCTTCCAGACACCGACTTATATTAAGCTTGATGTCAATGACAACACAAACGCTTGCACAAAAGGAGAGAAGAAATGAGCCCATCAAATAAATTCAGCAAAGGTTTTGCCAGTGCCGGAGAAGGCAAAATACCTGAGAGTTCAACTCTTTCTAAACTGTTTGTCGCCGGCAAAGAAATCGGTCCCGAAGGTTTGGGGCCAGTCTCACAATTTTTAAGGGACGCGATAGAAAATGGAAGTTTTAATCCCGTCAATGCGCTGGTTGAATTAGGGGCCATGGAAACCGAGAAAATTATGCCCGGCGGGCGTCTTCCAGAAGACATTCCAGACTCTGTAAAAGCAGGAAAAGGGAAGTATGATGTCGTCGACTGGACAGTCCAACCTGTCCCGGTCAAAAGAAACGGCTAACGCTTCCTCGACAGAAGAAAGCGTTTATAGCTCTCTGTTCCGAGGACTGCTTCATAGGCCACGCGGTGACCTTCAGCATTCCAGTGACCGTCGGTAGGAAATTCAAACTTCGCCCCTGTGCGCTTGTGATCCTTGAAAAACAAAGGCCGCAAATCAACGGCTTCATATCCCGCCATGCGGGCCTTCTGGATAAAATACTCCCGCATCTGCTCAAAATAACTATCACCCGGCGACGGCAAAGTGTCGTGGCCATAAATATGATGACCACGTGGCGTATCAACAACAAACACAATCTGTGCCGGCGGCAAACCGCTATATTCCGGCAATAACGCCAGAAAAGTATCAACAGCTTCTTCCGAATCCTTCAAACGCTGTAATGAGGTATTGGCTGTCGTATTACCTACATAGTCCTGTTTATCCCCCAGAAACGTATTCTTCAATTTCCACCATATTCCAGACAAACCGACATTAAAGTATAAATAACGAACCACAGCCGATTCCCGTATCAGTTCCTTCCACCATATTGGCCTGAATTCCCGCATAAGCTCCGGTTTCAACGCGCCGTCTTCAGCACGCACAAACTGAAAAAATGTATCGGTATAATGATATTGCGGAAGACTTTCATCAAAGTCATTGCCGATAACAGGAATAACCAAAAGCTTTGTATTGTAGTTTTCCTGTGCGTGCTTTGCGAGAGCTAGATACTGGCTCAGTGGCGCACCACTTAGTCCAAAGCTATATACCCCATATGAATTGGCGGCCTTTTCCTTTGCATCCCGTTCCAAACGACCATGAAGAGACTCAATAAACGGCACCATGGCCGCTTCGACATAGGAATCACCCACAACAGCCAGAACCGGCTTATCACTGCCCTGTTCGTAATCAGAATTATTGACAAAGCCCTGTTTATTCACACGCACATGATTAACGATAGAAAAATTCCAGTCCCGCGACCATAAAACATCATTATCAGGATTAAATTTATGAACAGGCTGGTCAAAAGTCACGGGCTGCGTTTTTAAGCCCTCATTCACAGGAAAAAAGCGTAAAGAAACCTCCAGCATCACAAATACAAAAAACACAGCGATGCAAATCGTTACAAAACCTAAAAAAAACTCACGGCGGGTCAGCATTTTTTTAATCCAGTTCAAAAGCATCTTTGTAATCCTGACACAAGGCCGGGTCCTGATCCTCTTTACGCAGATAGCAATTCCCGATGACCAGCGTTTCAATATCGGACCCCATAAAACACCGGAAGGCATCTTCCGGCGTACAGACAATCGGCTCACCCCGTACATTGAAACTGGTATTTACGAGAACGGCACAACCTGTTTTATCCTTAAACCGCTTCAGCAAATCGTGATATTTACGGTTCGTATCCCCATGCACCGTCTGCACCCGCGCAGAATAATCAACATGAGTCACGGCCGGAATATCAGAGCGGGCAATATTCAGCTTCTCAATACCAAACAACGATTTCTCTTCATCCGTCATGTCTCGGCGTTTTTGCTCTACTACATCACCGACCAGCAGCATATAAGGGCTGTCTGTGTCCATCTCAAACCAGTCCGCCACATCTTCCCGCATCACAGACGGGGCAAAGGGACGGAAGGATTCACGGTATTTTACACGCAAATTCAGAGTTTTCTGCATACGCGGTGAACGCGGGTCTCCCAAAATAGAGCGCCCGCCCAGTGCTCTGGGGCCGAACTCCATACGGCCCTGAAACCAGCCCACAGCACGCTCTTCGATCAAATCATCAGACACCTTATCCAGCAAATCGTTATCGTTCACAGCCGCAAATTTTGCCCCGGCTTCAGAGAGGCGCTTTTCGATATCATCCTGCGCAAAAGACGGACCCAAATAAGACCCCTGCATCGCATCACGCTGATTGGTCTCCAATGCCGCGCGCGGTTGCTGTTCATGAATATGCCATATCGCCAAAGCCGCGCCCAAGGCACCACCGGCATCACCGGCAGCCGGTTGAATCCAGACATTTTTAAACGCCCCGTCCCGCAAAACTTTTCCGTTTGCCACACAATTCAAGGCCACGCCCCCTGCCAGACATAGATTTTCCTGTCCTGTTTCTTTAGCCAGCGCGCGCGTTAGACGTAACATAGCTTCTTCTGTTACCGCCTGAATGGACGCGGCGATATCCATATGAAACTGCGTGATTTCCGTTTCCGCTGCCCGCACAGGCTGACCGAACAAATCATCAAATTTTTTGTTGGTCATCGTCAGACCGGCGCAATAATCAAAATAAGACTGGTCCAGCCAAAAAGAACCGTCTTCTTTCAGATCAATCAAATGATCTAGAATTTTATCTTTGTATTTAGGTTCACCATAAGGAGCCAAACCCATCAGTTTGTATTCGCCGGAATTAACCTTCATGCCGATATAATAAGTGAACGCCGAATAAAGAAGCCCCAGAGAATGAGGAAAATGGATTTCCTTTATAATCTTAAGATCGCTCCCTTTACCAATCGCAACAGACGTCGTTGCCCATTCGCCGACCCCGTCCAGTGTCAACACTGCTGCTTCTTCAAACGGAGAAGGATAAAAGGCCGAAGCCGCGTGACTGAAATGGTGTTCCGAGAATAAAAGCTTGTTCAGCCAGTCGTCCTCTCCCAAAGCCATTTTTAATTCTTTTGCCAGTAAGTCCTTCTGAAACAATTTCTCCCTCAGCCACAAGGGGATGGCCATGCGGAAAGAGCGGAATCCACGCGGTGCAAACGCCGTATAGGTTTCCAGTAAACGCTCAAATTTCAGAAAAGGCTTATCAAAAAATACAACATGTTCAATCTCATCGCCACTGATGCCGGCCTCTTCAACACAATATTGCACAGCCTTCTGCGGAAAAGCGGGATCATGTTTTATACGGGTAAAGCGCTCTTCCTGCGCCGCCGCAACAATCCGGCCATCCTTTATCAGAGCGGCTGCACTATCGTGATAAAATGCCGATATACCAAGAATCCACATACGAGCCCTAAACTAAAATACTGTGTAAATGAAAGGCGCAACGGCAGAGCCCTGCGAAAACACAATCAGAGCACCAAAAAGGACCATAACAAGCAGAATAGGTATCATCCAGAACTTCTTCCGTATCTTTATAAAAGCCCAAAGCTCTTTCAAAAATGATCCCATACTTTATATCTTTCCTAAAACTGTCTTTTAAAATCTTCCGGCGCAGGTCCCGGCGGCTCACGTATAATCCAATAGCTGCTCCGCGTCGTATCCTTTTTAAGCTGCAACATATTCTTACCGATTAGCTTCATGATCAAACCAGTGGGCACAACGGCAATTATAAAAACAAGCCCCATCACAAGAGGATTAACCACTTTGTGCAGCAGCAGACCAAATTTAAACCATATGATATTCAACGGTTTTAATAGTTCCGATTTCACGAAAGCCGCCGACAGAAATGCAACAGCGATAATCAGCGGCCACAAACGAATGGCGTCACCATGTAAAAGTGGGAAAACACCGATCAGACCAAAGACAATGGAAAACACAATGCCAAAGGATTTATCGGATCCCATTTTTACGTCATGCTGACGTGTAATTGTATCATGTGTGCGGATTTCTTTCATGAACAGACCCTAATTGGTATAAAGTCAAAAGTCCAGAAGGAGAATCATGAGCACAGACAGCGGAAAACATAACGGAAACGGCAAAGACCCCGATAACACGCCCGATGAAACGGAGGAAGACAATGTCATCTTCATACCGACATTGGCCGAGCGTGACAAAATACGCCGTGAAGCCGAAAAACAGTGGCGCAAAGACTACAAAAAACGTCACAAAAGTGAACCGGCCATCAACCTGCCGCCCGTAACAAAATATTTTGCGCTGCTCATCTTCCTCATTCATGCCGGTGTACAAGTTTTCCTTGATTCGCCGCAGCAATACTGGCTTTTTTCCCATTTTGGCTTTGTGCCCGGCGCCTATACAGGCAACGCGCCTTTCGGCCTCTATTCTTTCCTGAGCCCCCTAACCTATATGTTTCTACACGGGAACTGGAGTCATATCATTATGAACGGTGTCATGATGGCCGCTTTCGGAACAGGCGTGGAACGTATGATAGGCGGCCGAAAAATGCTGATATTTTTCACCTTATGCAGCTTATCAGCCATCTTTATCCACTTTCTTTTTAGCCCCTATTCTAACGATCCGGTTGTCGGCGCATCAGGCGGCCTGAGCGGCCTGTTCGCTGCTGTTATCATTATGCTCCAAAAAATGGGTACGACAGGAACGGGACGCTATGGAATCTGGCCACTCGTTATTCTCTGGGTCATTATTTCTGCCCTGTTCGGTATGATGGGCGGACCCGGCGGCGGGACTATCGCCTGGGCGGCTCATATAGGCGGCTTTCTGGCCGGTTTTCCCCTGCTAAAATTTGTGATGAGGATGAGATGATTGCCTACACCGTCGTCTGCCGGATGACCGATGAAAACAAGGTAGAAGAATGGCTGAACTGGCTGAAGAACGGCCATATTGATGACGTCATTGCGGGCGGCGCCACTGACGCACAAATTATCCGTCTTGACCCGAACGAACACCCGAACGGACAGAAAGAACACATCTACGAAGTTCGCTATCACTTCAAATCTCAAGATATATTTGATAGCTACCTCGCCAACCATGCGCCCCGCCTGCGCGAAGATGGGTTGAAACGATTTCCTCCTGAAAATGGTTTTGAATATAACCGTACAATGGGCACGATTATTTTGTAGCTGCCGATGCCGTAATCAGTAATTCCGTCCGGTCAGGCAATGCTCTCTCCATCGCGTAGGGCTGTGGAAAATCCCAGACAATACTGTTAAAAGCCCCATGCGGCACGGCAACAGACGACCAATGGTCATAAATTCGCCCTGTTTCCTGACAGGTCCAAACCCGGTCCGGCGGTGCATCTGCTGCTTTTTCCAGCCAACGTCGCGCCTCCTCCGGCTGTTGCAAACCTTCTGCCAACCGCGCCTGCAGACGGTAAAAACGGGCATTCGCCGATTCCTCGTCTACCAACGTCAAATAACGCTGTGCTTCACCCCAAAGCCCTTCATTCAGAGCTTCCTGCGCTACAGCCATCTGACTTTCGGCGTTCTCCGGTTTGAAAGCCATAAGCCTTTCAAACCAGCGCAAACGCACAGCGGAATCATCTGCTTTGTTCTGCGGTGCTAAAGACCCCCATAATGGCGCAAGTTCAGGGTGGGGGCTTTCTTTCCATACGCCTTCTATCACAGAGACAGCGCTCCGCCTCCGCCCCTCCTTCTGATGTAACCCGGCAAGCCGCAATGCTGTCGGCACAAAAGCCGGATTCAATCTATGTGCTTGTTTAAACTTTTTCAGAGCTTGAGATTTCAGCCCGGCCAACAAACACTCATCGCCCTGCTGTAAAAACACGGCAAGTTTATCACTGCGGGCCTGCTCTTTAGTAAAAGCCTCATAGCGAACAGCCTTACGCAACGTTTTCTCCGCCATATCCCATTGCCCTTCACGAAGCTGCAATCTATAGACCATACGCAAAATCCAGGGCTGTTTGGGATGCATTGCCAGAGCTTTCCGGGCAAATTCCAAAGACTCCGCCGTATTCCCCTTTTCTACAGAAGCCGTTAAAAGGCCGCGCAAACCTAAAAAAGCAGCATCCTTGTTTTTCAGAAGCTGTTCAAATAATTCCTGCGCTTCATTATCATCACCCCGCAAACGCGCTGACTGCGCTGCTAACAATACGGGGAGCCCCTTATCTTTTGGTAAAAACTTTCTGGTTCTCTGTGTCTGATAGGCCGCCAACTTAACATCACCTGCCGCAACAGCAGACAACCCCAGAATCAAAGCCTTATAGCCCTTATCTTGCCGTTTTCTCTCCGCCCGACGGCGTAAAAATTTCGGCAGAGAAATAATATTCCAGAGAAGGCGGTGCAGAAAAAGCGCAGCCGCCAGTAAAAACAACAAGGCCAACAGGACCAAGCCAACATGCGCCCTGACAGCATAGCCGAGCCAATTCAGCTCAACAACGCCCGGACGATTCGCCACCCACACGGCCACGGCCACAAAAAGACCAATTTTAACGGCGAACCATAAAGCACGAAGCATCTCGTTCTCCCCGAAGATTCAAGAGATTCAACAGAACCATACTACGCCCATGAGGATTAACGATCCAGAGAGATATCCGGTAATTTCATTTTCTGTTTTGCCGGAAGGATACTGATACCGGAGGCATCATTATGAATAACACGCCGTTTCTGTCCGGATGCGCCGGGTACGATATTCTGAAAGTCACCCATTATGTTTTCCAAACCGCTCATTCCGCCCTTGAGGGACAAGGCACCACCACCAACACGGCTCATAACCTGTTGCGTTAACATGGCCTGCACCTGCTGTGCCAACAAAGTAACTTCCGCATTTTCAATCCACGGCAAAGCTGTCTGGGCCGCATCGCCATCCAGAGACTGTAATTCTGCGATAGCACCCTGAATATCACCATCATCGATCATTTTCTGAGCGCGCGCCACTTTTGCCTGTGTGTCCGTTCCCGTAATAAGTTCACCGTCTTTTTCAACCTGAAGAATATCATTCATACGGGCCAAAGCTTTCTCCTTCACGGACACATCTTCTCCTTTCAGAGAAGACACTACAATATCACCGGCCAGACCTTTAAATTCACCAGACAGCCCTTCGGGCGTCAAAATACCTTCGGCAGCCCACGGTGACAATTTTTCAAGAGACGCTATCAAATCGGGATTTTCTTCCCCCATCATTTTTCGCATCAAAGCCAAATCATCCTCGAACGGCGCACTACGATTCAGGGAATGGCGAAACTGAGCCAAACCTAAAAGCATAGCGGCGGCTTTCAGGTCTGTCGGAGAAACACCTTCCAGTGTTTGACCCAGCGCGTCATCTTCTAACTGCGCCCCCTGTAACACATCATCCACCTGATCCATCCGCCCTTGCAAACTCCCCATCAGCATATTCAGATCAGCAATAGAGGTGGAGAGCGTTTCCTGCCCTTCTATAGATTGCTGCATTTGCCGTACGCGCTCCAACAGAGAGTTCAGAGTCGAAGACCCACCGCCCAATACCGCGACTTCCTGTTCCAAAACAGCGATTCTGGCAGAAAGAGGGCCGGCATCAGGGCCCAGAACCCCTTCCGTAAGTGCTTCAGCATGGCTAGCCATTTCACCGACCCGGGCCTGTACGTCTTCGGCCTGTTCTTTTATAGCGGTGAAACGTTTCTCTATATCATCCGGAACCAGTGCTTTTAAAAGGGAGTGACTTCCCTTTACCGTCTCTACCTGTTCTTCAAGATGAACGATTTTCTGCCCGTTTTGTACAACTTGCTGCTTGTTCGGCCACAACAGAAAAGCCGTACAGCCCACAACAAAAACAACAAGCCCGGCAGAAATCCACGTGCTTTTCCATACAGCTTGATTTTGAGCTGATTTAATTTTACTCATGAGAGCCTCTTGCGAAATAAGTGATTCCGAGGGAACGGGGACGCTTTGTGCTTTTAAAACCGCATCCTCATGACGCAAAAAAACAGTTTCATCCTGTTGCTCTTCCGCTTCTTTCATTTCAGTTTTAAAAGCATTTTCATTGGCTCCGCCTTTTTCTACCAGATCAGAAACATCGACACCATTCACACGGGCTGCCTGCAACACATCGGCCCTACGATTAGCAGGAATAACATTGCGCTTTTTCCAGCCCTGCACCGTCGTAACAGGCACTTCCATTTTATGAGCCATCGGTCTGATACCGCCAAACCGTTGAATGATGGCTTCCGCGTTACTCAACACATCCTGATCCTGTCTGTCTGTCATTGTTTCCATCGTTCCCATCTCAAATTCTGTTATTACTGTTTAAATCTATGATCATTGCTATCGGGACTTTTCCAACAAAGCCATCATACCATCCCTGTCCTGCGTTTCAGAGACACGTACATCTTCCCATGGCAAATCCGTCAGGGACTTTAGCACCGAATCACTGATACACAAGGCTTTTATTGAAGAAACTGTATCCGTACGTTTGTGTTCCCGAAGCAAAGAGACAAAGTTTTCTGCCGTACGCGCAGAAAAAAACAGCACCGACTTAATCTCTTCTTTATCAAGACGAAGCAAGAGCTCATCGCTGAAACTATTGACTTTCAAGGCACTATACACTGCCGTACGTTGTATATCATAACCCGGCACATTGATCTCTCCCGTCACGTTTTCCCCGGAAAGGTATAAAAATTTCGTGCCCGGCGTCCAATTCTCCTGCGCCAAGAAGCCTTGAAGCTCTACCAAACCTCCTTTCGAGGGCCTCACAGAGCTCCATCCTAATTGATCCGCCATTTCTGCTGTATTAACACCCACAGTATAAACCGGCTTTATCCGCTCATTTATTATCGACGACGCAACACGTACACCATTGGCACTCGTAAAAATAAAAGCCTGATAAGGCAATAAATCCGGCAACCTCACATCAAGCGGCATGATTTTTAACATCGGCTCAATAAAAGGTGTAAGGCCGTGTTTTCTTACAGCTTCAGCTATCAATACAGCATCCGCTACGGGGCGTGTAATAAGAACATAATCAGGCATAGCTAACTCAGTATCCCTTCCGGCAAACGCTCTTTCAAAATAGCTCCGATTTCCAAACCTAATGCCTGCGCTTCGTCTATTGTCGTTACAGAGCAACGGTTTTCTTCTTCATAAACCTGCTGGCCGTCCTCTGAAAGCACCACGACTTTCAAATGCATTTCCTGATCATCTAATGAGGCATAGGCGCCAATCGGCGTATGACAGGAGCCATCCAACACTTGCAAAGCCGCTCGTTCTGCCGCAAGGCGCCATCCCGTTTCCCGGCAATGCAAACAGGTCAATAAAGCATGTATTTTTTTATCGCCCTCTCGTGTTTCAATACCGACAACCCCTTGCCCGGCCGCGGGCAGCATGTCATCCAGCTCCATCACAGACGCCACCTCCTTCTCCAGCCCCAGCCTCTTCAAACCGGATAAAGCCAAAATAGTCGCATCCACCCTCCCCGCACGAAGTTTTTCAATCCGGGTCGGCACATTGCCGCGAAACGGTACGATGTTCAAATCAGGCCGCAGAGCCAAAATCATAGCCTGCCGCCGTAGACTTGATGTTCCCACGGAGGCGCCCGGCTTCATATCGGCCACTGTTTTATACTCATTGGACAAAAAGGCATCACGCGGATCCTCACGTGGCAAGACATGTTCGGCAACCAAACCTTCCGGTAAAAAAGAAGGCATATCTTTCATAGAATGAACGCCGCAATCAACAGCCCCTTTCAAAATGGCCTTTTCAATTTCCTTGGCAAAGAGACCCTTGCCACCGTCTTCCTCCGACAACCGTGTTTCACCTTGATCCGGCTGCCAGTCCCCTGTTGTTAAAATTTTTACAATTTCAATCTCTATATCGGCATGCGCTTGACGCAGAGCATCTGCCACCATATGAGCCTGAGTCAGAGCAAGCTGCGACCCCCGTGTTCCTATGCGTAATTTTGAAAGCATATGTTTTCCTTTTTTTGCCGACTCGTATATATAACGATCCATGATCGTTCTGGGAATAGAAACAAGTTGTGACGAAACAGCCGCCTCTGTCATTGATAGTGAGCGCCACATTTTGTCTAATATTGTCTTGAGCCAGTTGGAAGAGCACAAAGCCTTTGGCGGTGTCGTCCCGGAAATTGCGGCCCGCGCCCATCTGGATCACCTGGACCACGTCATTGAAGCCGCCATGCAGGATTCCGGCCTCACTTTTAAAGATCTGGACGGGATTGCCGCCACATGCGGTCCCGGACTAATCGGCGGTGTTATGGTTGGCATGATGGCAGGAAAAGCCATTGCGGCGGCTCATGATTTACCCTTTGTCGCCGTGAACCATCTGGAAGCCCACGCCCTAACTCCGCGTTTAAGCGATAATGTGCCCTTCCCCTATTTGCTTTTGCTCATTTCCGGCGGTCACACGCAAATCCTTGTCGCCGAAGATGTAGGAGAATATCGTTTATGGGGAACAACAATAGATGACGCGCTAGGGGAATGTTTTGATAAATCTGCCAAACTTATGGGCCTTCCTTATCCCGGCGGCCCCCATCTGGAAAAGGCCGCAAAAACCTGCCTTGATCCACAAGCCGCACAAGACCGCTTTTCATTACCGCGTCCCTTATACCGCAAACCAGACTGTGATTTTTCTTTTTCCGGCCTTAAAACGGCCGTCCGCAGGCAAGTAGAGCAACTACCCGAAGGCCTACTGCAAAAATCTGATATTGCAGCCCTGGCCTGTGCCTTTGAAAATACCGTTACAGATATACTGACTGACCGCTGCAAAAACGCCATTGACCGGTTTTTAAAAGAATACGGTAAAAAAACAAACAGCCCGGCACTCGTTGTTTCCGGCGGCGTAGCGGCCAATCAGGCTATTCGAGCCGGATTAAAAAACTTGACGAAACAGCACAATATGTCCTTTATTGCTCCCCCAATAGAGTTGTGTTCCGATAACGGTGCCATGGTCGCTTGGGCTGGTATTGAGCTCTTGCAAAAAAATATGACGGACACGCTCGATGTCGCGGCGAAACCGCGCTGGCCACTAGATAGAATATCCAAAAACTAAAGGCCGAAAAAGAAAAATAAGAGTGTACAAAATTAGAGGACTTTCATGCAGAAAATCGGAGTTATAGGTGCAGGTGCCTGGGGAACGGCACTTACTCAGTCATTGGCCAATGCCGGACGAGACGTTATTTTATGGGCGCGGGAACCAGACGTTGTTACCGCCATTAATGAACAACATGAAAACACGGTTTATCTACCGGGTATTCCTTTAAATCCTGACATACAAGCGACAGACAGCCTTTCCAGAACGGCCGATTGCGATGCGATCCTTCTGGTAACACCAACGCAGTATATCCGCCATACGCTAGAATCTCTCAAAGGCGACATTGCCGAGGGCAAACCTCTTGTCATGTGCTCAAAAGGTATTGAACTCAACACAGGGCATCTGATATCACAAGTTGCAGAAGAAGAAGTGCCCAATGCCACCATCGCAATCCTGAGCGGCCCGACATTTGCTTCGGAAATTGCCCGTGGACTACCCAGTGCCGTAACCATTGCAGCCAAAGACAAAGATGTTGCCCAGGAAATTAGAGAAGGACTGGCCAGCCGTAACCTCCGCCCTTACATTACCGATGATATGATTGGTGCCCAACTGGGCGGCGCTGTCAAAAATGTTGTTGCCATTGCCTGTGGTGTTATTGCCGGACGCGGTCTGGGAGAAAGCGCGCGCGCGGCCCTTCTGACTCGCGGTCTGGCTGAAATGGCACGTCTTGCTTCCGCCATGGGTGCAAAACGGGAAACGCTCATGGGTATGTGCGGTGCCGGCGACCTGATGCTAACATGCTCTTCCATGCAATCGCGTAATTATTCCCTCGGTGTCAGACTGGGTGAAGGCCAGACCTTGGAAGAAATCATGGGACGCCGCAAGGCCGTTACCGAAGGTGTTCATACAGCCAAAGCACTGACTGTCATGGCTAAAAAACACGCCGTCGATATGCCTATTTCGGAAGCTGTCTACAAATATGTAGGCGAAGGACTTTCCATTGACGATGCCATAGAAGAAATGATGGACCGCCCCTTAAGACCCGAAGGGCAATAACACATGGCGTACTGGCTTGTGAAATCTGAACCGTTTAAATGGTCATGGGACGATCAGGTCAAAGCAAAAGTCACAGAATGGGACGGCGTACGAAATTATCAGGCATCCAATAACATGAAAGCGATGGAAATCGGCGATCAGGCCTTTTTCTACCATTCCAATAAAGGAAAGGAAATCGTCGGTATTGTTGAAATTGTAAAAAAATATTATCCCGACCCTACGGACGAAAAAGGCCGCTTTGGCATGGTCGACGTCAAAGCCCTTGCTCCGTTTCCAGTTTTTGTCACATTAGCACAAATTAAAGACACACCGGCCTTGCAAAACATGGCCCTGGTGCGACAAGGTCGACTGTCCGTTTGTCCTGTAACAAATGCGGAATGGCAAACAATCTGTGCTATGGGCCAGATTTAACACCCTCTCCTGACATTAAGATGCTGGCATGTGGAGACACTTCCCTATATATTTTAAGTGACATCTTTTTAACTAAGATTATAAATATAAATTACATTTCGGATATGGTGGCGCTCACGTGGCTTACAATTTCAGCAACAGCACTATTCTTGTCGTAAACGATGTGTCCTCGACAAGAAAAGTTCTATCCACTGCCCTGAAAATACATCAGGCTAAAGCCATATATGAAGCGCAAGACGGCATGAGCGCCTTCAGCCTTTTCAAAGAACATAAACCCGACATTGTTATCACAGAATTACAAATGGAGCCTCTAAACGGTATCCAACTCGCTAAAAAAATCAGAAGCAAACAATATAATTCACCGAACCGCGAGACCCCTATTATACTAACAACACCCAATGCCGACACATTATCAGTACCGGATATACGGGATTCAGGGTTTACGGAGCTTCTTTTGATACCTTTTTCGGTTGATAGCATTGCAAAATGTATCGCCTATGTTCTCAATACACCTCGTACATTCATTGAAGTTGACGACTATACGGGACCGGACAGGCGCCGAAAGGACGACCCGGACTATGCCGGCCCCTTCAGACGACCGGGAGAGACGCCGCAGGAAACACAGGCCATATCTACAGACAAACAGGAAAAACCGTCTGAACAAACCATGCCGTGGCCTAATACAGAAGACTCCAAAGGGCTCATGAACATTATATTGGAGCACTACAATAAACATCATGAAATTGTGCTAAGGAAACTACGCCACACCCAAAACGCTACGCAACAAAGCATTCAGGACATTGACGGACAAGCTGATAAAGTTCACGAATTAACCGACTTTGATAAAATGTGGAATGAAGTCATTGAAATGTTCCTCAAAAGCGGCGCCTCCGAAGAAGACGTTTTCAAAATAGAATCTCTCATTACAACAATTCCTCAGGATATAAAAACCCACTACGAACACCTTGTTCAGGAAGATAAAAACCTGATGACACTGATAGAAAGCCTCGACACAGATGCCTACCACGAGGCGCGCGCTTCCGTAACGAAACTGGAAAAAGAGCCAAACCTTATGTCAGGTCTTAAACCCGAAGAATATGAGTTAAAGGACAATACCGATACAGAGTCAGGCGAGAATGATCCAGACCGCTTTAAAATATTAAAAATTTACCCCCGGGAACACAATACCGGTTAACATATTTCGTAAACATAAAGAGCCTCCCGTGTTGCAAATGATAAAGACCCAGTGGCAAAGCTTAAAAACAGCCCTCTTTAAAAAGGGCATTAGGGACTGGACTCTAAACATCTCCCTGCCTTTTTATTCCAAAGATGATCCGTCAAAAGCTCTGACATGGGCCTATATAACAGCTTTCGGGCTGATTGCTACGCTAACGGTTGTAAGCCATATGGCCACGACATACATCACAGACCAACAAAAAGAAAGCGCGGAAATTTCTCATTATATCAGTAGCCAAAGAGGCATAGCCCGGCAAATAGCCCTCTATGCCTCCAATTATTATCGCATGGAAGAGCAACTGGATCATGACTTCCTCATGCGCTCTATAAGCGACATGGAAGCAGCTCATGATTATTTAATGAAGATCATTCCCAAAAACAATACAGGAGAGCCCCCCGTCAGCCTTGTTTTGTTAGATATATACCATGAAGAGCCTTTCAAACTTGCACCACAAGTTGAACAGTTTTTAAGTACGGCAAAAGTATATGCCTCTCTTCCTGCTCACGAGAAAAGCAAACCCCGGTCCGCAACGCTTAATTACCTCTCTACCCAGTCATCAGGTCTGTTGTTGCAACTGCTGGATACCGCCCTGGAAAGATATCAAACCGAAACAATCCATAAAATTGCGCGTTATTATAATATGCAATTTATCGGCACTATTTTTATTCTGGGGACATTGCTATTTGAAGCGGCTTTTGTCTTCCGGCCGTTGGTCATTCATATTCGCAGCTACCATGATCTCTTGCTGAAACAGGCACTGGAAGACCCCCTGACGGGGCTGGATAACCGCCGCGCTTTTATCAAAAGAGCAGAAATGGAAATCAAACAGGCTACGCGTCTGGATTTATCTTTTGTCGTCGTACTCGCCGATCTCGATAATTTCAAACTGGTTAACGATACATATGGACATGATGTCGGCGACAAAGTTCTTCAGCATTTTTCGAAAGTTCTCAAAAAATCCCTACGGGCCGCTGATGTTATCGGCCGCATTGGCGGTGAAGAATTCGCCCTGCTCCTGCCGCAAAACATAACAGCAGAAAAAGGCCGCCATGTGCTGGAACGCCTGTGCGAAAAAGTAGCTCACACACCCTGTGAATATAATTTACCAGATGGCAGCACCGAAGCTCTGAACTATACCGTCAGCATAGGGTATGTTTTCGTCAGTGATGACAAAGAACAACCGATTGAAGCGTTGCTCAAACGTGCGGATGAAGCCCTGTATAAAGCCAAGGACCAGGGCCGGAATTGCGTTGTGTCTGCCTAAGGTCAAAACTTAAAAAAACCTTGCATTAAAACAGCTTACAAGCCTATACATCAGGGCCGCCTTTTTGGGCGGCTTTATAATTTTGAGTAAAATTGAGAAAAAAGGTCGAAAATGCCACAGATTCTGCGCAATGTTGCAATTATTGCCCATGTTGACCACGGGAAAACAACCCTGATTGACGCTATCCTGAAACAAAGCGGTATGTTCCGTGACAATCAGCATGTCGATGAATGTGTCATGGATAGTGGTGATCTGGAACGGGAACGCGGCATTACCATTCTGGCAAAATGCACCTCTGTCCGCTGGGAAGAAACGCGCATCAATATTATAGACACACCCGGTCACGCTGATTTTGGCGGTGAAGTGGAACGTGTCCTGAATATGGCAGACGGTGTTATCCTTCTCGTTGATGCTGCGGAAGGCCCCATGCCACAAACAAAATTTGTACTGGGCAAAGCACTGACGCAGGGACTGTGTCCCATTGTTATTATCAACAAGATTGACCGCTCCGATTCCCGCGCAGATGAAGTTATTGACGAAGTTTTCGACCTATTTCTTTCACTGGATGCGAATGATAAACAACTGGATTTCCCGATCCTGTATGCCTCAGGCCGTAGCGGCTGGTGCACAAAAGAACTGGATGACAAGCGTGAAAACCTGCATCCCCTTCTCGACCTTATTCTAGCGCATGTCCCGGCACCCTCTGTAAAAGAAGACCAGTCCTTTGCCATGCTCGCCACCTTACTGGATTCAGACCCCTATCTGGGACGCTGCCTGACGGGTCGTGTCATGAGCGGAACGGCTAAAGTTAACATGCCGGTGAAAGCCATTGACCTGAATGGCAAAGTGGTGGAAAGCGGACGCCTGACAAAGCTACTGACGTTTGAGGGCACAAACCGTGTACCAGTCGAAGAAGTCCATGCCGGTGATATTATCTGCATTGCCGGTATGGCAAAAGCCTCCGTTGCCGATACAATCGGTGATACTTCGATTACAGAACCTATACAGGCCACACCAATTGACCCCCCGACCATGGCCGTCACCATTAGCGTCAATGATTCACCTTTTGCCGGACAAGAAGGTAAAAAAGTGACATCTACCGCCATACGGGAACGTTTACTGGCTGAAGCGGAAACCAATGTTGCCATTACATTCAAAGAAAGTGGCGACAAAGATTCATTCGAAATTGGAGGACGCGGAGAACTGCAACTCGGCGTCTTGATTGAAACCATGCGCCGTGAAGGCTTTGAAATGTCAGTCTCCCGTCCGCGAGTCTTGTATCAAAAAGATGAACAAGGCAACAAGCTCGAACCAATCGAAGAAGTCATTATTGATGTGGATGATGAATATACCGGATCAGTCGTTGAGAAAATGAATCTGCGTAAAGCGGAAATGACGGATATGCGCTCTTCCGGTTCCACAGGCGGTGCCGGTAAAACCCGGCTCACTTTTCTGGCACCCTCACGGGGACTCATCGGCTATCAAAGCCGCTTTTTGACAGACACGCGCGGTACAGGTGTTATGAACCGCGTGTTTCATTCCTACGCACCGCATAAAGGCACCGTGCCGCAACGACGTAACGGTGCTCTGATTTCCACAGAAACAGGCAAAGCCGTAGCTTATGCCATTTTTAACCTGCAAGACCGCGGAATCATGTTCATCGAACACCAAACTCCGGTTTATCAAGGCATGATCGTCGGCGAAAACAACAGGGGACAGGATTTGGAAATCAACGTCCTGAAAGGCAAAAAACTAAGCAATGTTCGCGCTTCCGGTACAGATGAAGCCGTAACCTTGACTCCGCACATCACCATGAGCCTCGAAGAAATGATGTCTTATATCAATGATGACGAACTTCTTGAAGTCACGCCGCAATCACTCCGCCTTCGCAAACGCTTTCTGTGTCCTCATGAACGGAAACGGCTGAGCAAAGAAGCGGGATAATTTCTTAATAACCCCACCTGTCCGCATAGGGTTTTAAAACATCCAGAACGGGTTCCAGATGGTCACGATAACGCTCCCAGCGATACCGAGCGTGCGTGTAAATTTCTTCTGTGACCTGATCATAGCTCGGCGTCACGGCACGCGGCTTATTTTGGGCCTGTTTGTTATAAGCCAGAACCGCGTCATTCCAGGGCACATCAAGGAAATCCAGAAGCTTTGCCGTCTCTCCTTTAAAGTCACCGACTAACTCTTCATAGCGGACCGTATGAACAGTCAAAGACAACGTGTCTTTATAATAATCCCATATATCAACAATTTGAGCATAAAAGCGCGCCGCCCGTTCCAAATCCAGAAACTGAATTTGCGACAAATCGAGTTTGAAATTCTGCATAAAACAGCTCAACACAACATCACAGGGATGACGCTGGACGAATATAAATTTTGCATCGGGAAATAACCGGTGGATCAGCCCGGCCTGCGCCATGTTCAGAGGCAATTTATCAACAAACACCTCCCGCTCTTCCCAATCCGGCGATTGACGCTGTGTTTCAAAATAAACATGACGCATCTCCTCTATAAAGGCCGGGGAAAGCGCCGCCATACTGTCTGGATAATCGGGAAAAGCCTGCCCCAGATGAAGCCTTGCCGTTTCAAGACCCGGTTTTTCATCAGCAACAAAAACTGACGGGTGGCTGTGTAATATCTGGCCAATCAATGTCGTCCCCGAACGCGGAAACCCGATTAGAAAAACAGGCGCGGGCCGGTTTGTATTTTCAGGAGGGGGACTCCAGCTTTTAACCCAGTCCGCTGTAAAACGATCTTTCGTTATTTGCAGCAATTGCGGCAAAAGATCCGGGTTCAGGGCTTTGGATGACGGCTCTTCCTTATACAAACTGTTGGCTTTGGAAAAATCATCAAAAGCTTTATCCGATTTGCCCGCACGATCATAAAGCTGCCCGCGCTCATAGAGCATATCAATCATAACCGGGCCGGGCGCGGGCTGGACCTGTTCCAGAATTTCAAGAGCCAGTCCGGCATCCCCTTTACGCTTTGCCACACGGGATTGTATAAACGCCAGAATGTCTGTACCGGGTATATGGATTGCCGCCTTTTCAGCCAGCGCCTCAAGGTCATCAAAACGGCGTGTTAAATCCAGAAGCAGCATCAAATCATAGAAAAGCTGCGCTTGATCAGGGCTAATCGCCAAAGCAGACTGAAGACGCGTAATCGCTTCATCCAAACGGCCCTGCTCCCGCAGGACATGTGCCAGATTAATATAGGCCTCCACAAAATCGGATTTAAACGCAACGGCCTTCACAAAATGTTTTGCCGCCTCATCCCACATCCCACGGCGCATCAAAGACACACCCATCGTATTCAGGATAAAGGGGTGAGAGGGTATAAGCTTCAGAGCTTTTTTGAAATAGCTTTCCGCTTCATCGGCAACACCCATCTGCAAACATTGGATACCTGTCTGATGAAGGCTCTCGGCCTTTTCCTGATTTTTCTGCCGTTTTGAAATTTTGTGCGATTGCATGTTGTATAGAATAGACTTGACTTCCCTCCGATAATATAGGAATATAATCTTAATAAACACCCCGAGTCCCTCTCGCGGGTGTTTTTTTGTGCCCTCATAAAGCCCTGAACCAAGAAATATTACAAACATTGAAAGGACAATAAAATGGCCGGAAAACAATATATATGGCGCACCGTGGGTGATAGTCGGACACGCTCCGAACATGCTGACCGTGAAGGAAAGACGTTTTTCTGGACCAATCCGCCGGAGGACGGGCACCCCGCGGCTGCCGATGCTGGGCGGAGCTTGTTGCGCAAAATAAGAGCAATTGTGAAGAAGAGGAAATAGCGCGGGTTTAGGAAACAGCATTTCTTTTCTAGATACAGCCAGCAGTTTAATTCTAATTTTATTTTTTGGCTATTTCTTCGTTTTTCTACGAAAACAGAAACGAAAAAATAAAGGATAAGCTTATGTTCAAAAAACTGGAAAAGAATCTATCTACCCTGAGCGTAAGATACCTCTTTATCATTGCTTTATTTTTAGGATTTTCCATTGTTATAGATATCTTGTACTTGATTTATGATGTTGTTCTTTTAGGGCTTTGGCTGGGCAATGAAATTGTAATCAGTGAATTTATTTTTTCCCTTATTTTCATGCTGCTTTCCGTATATTGCATATTTTTCTTGAAAAAGATTAGGGGGCTGTCCTAGATAATTAGCCCATATGTTGTTTAACCCATTGTTTGAGTTGTTTTAACTGATCTGCGGGATCACTGTTGTTAAAACGCCACTCGCATTCCTTCAAAAATAGCTCAAACTGTTTGGCAGGAATACCATTAAATTTACGCATGTGCCGCTTGGCCTGATTCCAGAAATTCTCTATCCCGTTGATGTGGTTTTTTTCATTGGCAAACAGTTTTGAGTGATTGATCCGGTAGTGTTTAAACTCAGAAACATCCAGCACATTATACCCGCGCCAACAGTCAGAATATACAATGCTATCAGGCTGTATCTTGTCCCTAATGATGGGCATTAAGGTTTTGCTTTTGGCATCAGGAATGATCTGTGTGTAAACCTTACCGCCACGTTTGAGGATTCCAAAGACCGGAACCTTGCCAGCTGCGCCACGTCCGCGCTTGCCTTTTCTTGTGCCGCCAAAGTAGCTTTCATCAACTTCAAACTCCCCTGAAAGCAAAGCCTCATTTTTGCATTCAAGGGTGATAATTTCTCGCAAGCGATGGAAATAATAAGCTGCTGTGCTCTTGTTAACATTGACCAGTCTTGCCGTTGTGCGGGCCGTCGATCCCGACACAAAATGTTCAATCAAACGATCCTGTTTGTACTCACTTAAACGGCTCTTGCGCATCTCCATATTGATAACCTTTCTCGGTTATCTAGGACAGCCCCCTACCATTTTCTTTCCTGAAATGGATACGTATCCACCGCCTTTCTGTGAGACTCAGCGTTTTGATAATGTGGATATCCGGCTGATTGAAGGCAATCATACGCAGCA
>JAJFGQ010000082.1 GCA_021776075.1 Alphaproteobacteria bacterium
ACGAAACAGAAGGTGATATCAACAGCGTGGCGATCATCGCACAGCTTAAAACACGGCAGGATGCGGATAAAAAGAGCCTCGCGGAAACAGGCCGGATTGCGGAACCTGTTGGTGCGTTGACGGCGCGGGTTTTAGAGACGAAAACACCGGAGCCACCGAAACCCCAGCCGAAACCCCGGAAAAAAACCGAGAAGAAAGCAGAACCGGAAAGTAAACCCGCAGAATTTGACGCGACAGGAAGAATGATGCGGCCGGAATCTGATGCCGCACTCGACCCCACACCGCTGCCGGAGAGAAAGCCGCTTGATTCAACCTTCCGTCCAAACATCCTGAACGGGATTAATAACAAGGATGTGAAAAAGGTTATAAAGAAGGAGGAAGAAGATAAAAGCTTTCTCTATAAGGACACGACAAACAATATCACCGTGGGTATTGGGTTGATGCTGCCTAATACCGATGCGGCCAAGAAATTGCCTTTCACAATCGAGGATCCTTCCGCACCGGGTGGTGAGCGTCCGGCGACGGATCAGGAGATTGAACGCGCTTTTAACAAGGTGAAAGCCAAACCGCATACATCTGGAAAATTAGCGTCTAATTTTGATCCGAAGGATGATCCTAAGCTTGATAAATTGAAACTGGATGAAACCCAGAGTGACCGTCTTCTGGAAGAACGGTTGCGTGTGGATGTTCGTGATTTGCGCCGTAAATTCCCCGCTTTTGATTCAGCGCCGGTGGCGGCGCAACAGGCCTTGTTGGATATGGCCTTTAATCTGGGAAATACGAAGTTTCAGGAAGGCAATTGGCCGGCGCTTTTTGCGGCTGTGAAAGCCGGCGATTGGGCGGTAGCAGCGCGGGAGTCACGGCGTAAAGACGTTGGTGCTGAACGGAATGACAATATCCGTAAGTTGTTTGAGGATGGGGCTAAGCAACAGAATCCTTGAGGGAGAAGTTAACGGGTGTAGGTGTTAAGGTTTTGGAATAAATTGTTTCTATCATATTCACATATATTGTTTTGAAGACGTTCCCAATGGATGTGTGCCGGTACATGAAGGTCTTTTTCCGATAGGTCGCAATGTTGGCGGGTGACCCACACGGTGTCATCAGGGTTGGTGTGTGGCGGGTCAATAATATAGCGAATATATTTCCAACGCGGGTTAATCAGAGTGGTTTCTGGATCGTGATCAACTTCTTTTACGACCATATAGACATAACCGTCTTCGATGTGGAAAACTTTGTAATGTAGTGTCGTGAGAAGCTCTTCGGTTTCGTCATGAATGCGGTATTCGATAACGCCGTCGCGCTTCACATCTATGCCAACAATACCGGAGGTTCTACCGCGGGGTCTCCAGTATCCCAGGAATTCTTCAGGCATGGGTAAATAGCCGTTATCCTGTACTTGCGTCGTGACACAGGCGGTTAAAAGAAAAGCCAGCATAATGGTGGTGATTATTCTCATGCTTTAAACTTATCCGTAGATTGCGGTAACAGCAACACAAAACAAGGAGTTTTCGCAATGATATCGAGCATCATTCTCGGCAGTATCGGGAACAACATGACGAACGAAGAAAACGACGTTTTCGCGGTGAAGGAAAGCTTGCAGGACCTCGGTCGTATGAGCTTATGTTTATAATATTTTTACCGCAGAGACGCAGAGGGATTTTTCTTTTGTTGCCCCCCTGTAAATGGCGATTTCGTTTTTGAAAAAAGAGATTTTTTTCAACATTTTACAAGCTATTTTAAACAGAAAAAACTCTGCGTTCTCTGCGTTCTCTGCGTTCTCTGCGTCTCTGCGGTTTTATTTTTTGTTCTCTATCCTAAGTGGGCGCGTTCAAAATATTCTGACGCAATTGCAGGATCAAAAGAATCCGGACGCAGAAGATACGCCGCCCAAACCCGAACGAAAACCAGTTGCGGCGCTGGCAGAAAAAGAGGAAAAAGAAGAAGTGGAAAATCCACCGCTTCCCCAAAGCAAACCCATTCAGTTCGACGCAACAGGCCGCATGATACGGCCGGAGGCTGATCCCAGAGGCTTTGATGAAAAGGAATTTTTAGATAAAACAGAAAACACTTTTCGTGAATTTGTAAAAGTGGGTAGAAGAAAAGGAAGCAATACGGCTGCAGATTTTCTTGAACATTATTTGGATGGATCGGGTGCGCCAAAGAAAGTAACAAGAGATGAGGCACGAAAGTTTCAGTTTATTCAAAATGCTGAAAAAACAAATCAGAACCGTTTTGAGCAGGGAAGTCTTGTTGATTTGGACAAAGACTTCGCAAAAGGTTTGTTAACGCTATCTGATGGACAGACGAAAGACGTAAAAGATCATTGGGATTTTAACACTACAAGATTTAAACCTGATTCTTTGCGAAACATTGTTTTTACTGACGGAATTGACGAACTTATAAGCTTTGGAAGAACAAAAGTGAAATCGAAAGGTGATTTTACAGCAACACGAAAAGGTAATATTATCACGCTTGATGGTAAAGTAACTCATAACTGGGATGATACTTATGATTTTGATCCTATGGGGTTTATCGGAGGAGCTGGGGGTGCAGCTTTAGCTAAATCTGGCCGTGCGAAGCCGTTTAAATTCGGAGCAGCTTGGACGCAAAGGGTCAAAGGGACGGTTGAAATCAAGGCGGGACGTCTGTTGAATCCGAAGTTGGAATGGTTTGATATGAATGCCGGGAAGAAAGAGATTAAAGGTAAAAAAGAATGAGTGATGGTGTTGACGCGCTGGTGATAATAGCTTTTGCTTTCGTATGTTTTATTGTTTTTTGTGGCGTCTTTCTGGGCGTGTTTACCTTTCGAAAACGCAAGCAATCTATTTATCGTGGTGCTTTTCTCGGTGCTTTTACCGGTTGCCTTATAGGCGTCATTTTATTGGCTGCTTTTCTTGCTGTGTTTTTCATGATTTAGCCCAAAGAAAAAACACGGGACACCACCCAAACCGCGCCCCAAGCCAGCATTGGAGCCGGAAAGAAAACCCGTGGAACTTGATGCCACAGGCCGTATGATACGGCCGGAAGCTGATCCCGCACCCGCTCCTGCGCTTGCGCTTGCGCCAATTCCGGAACGGAAGGCCATTGATTTTGATAACAGAGCCAAAGAATTGAATTTCGTTCTTGAGGGACCGGATCGATTTGAACAGGCTATCAAGAATCCATTAGATGGTATAAAAGTTAGATCTCTTGGTTTAGATGCACGAAATCAAACGAAAGAAGAGTTTAAGAACCAAAAAAATCAAGGTGATAATTCACCTGATGCTTTCCGACATGCTTTATGGAGTGTTAAGTTAACGAGAGAGCTTGGTACGGAAAAAGCCAAACAATTTACGGATTCTTATGAGCGCAACAGACCGAAACAATCAAAAGGCTCATTGCTCATGGATGTTGAGAATAATAGGATAGGTCGTGAATTGGTATTAGACCCGAACCACAAGTTTTTCGGGAACACAAAGGACCGTCTTGAAGCCTTGGCTCTGGTGGATGCGAATGGTGGAATACATGACAGTATTAGGAATATTGTTCTTTCTGCTATTGAGGGGGAAGATTTGGAGATGAGATTAACCAACCCCGTAGCGCCGAGTCCGTAGTCTCGTAAATAGTTGTTATTTTTAATGCAAAGCCCCGTTTTTCGCGGGGCTTTTTTTTATTGCCTAAAAAAGGAAAATCAAATGACCAGAATTCGACAAGTTAAAACGACATTCACAGCCGGTGAAGTGTCACGCTCCCTTTTGGGGCGGGGCGACCTGAAGGCCTATGAAAACGGGGCGCTGACATTGCAGAATGTTTTTATCCAGCCCACGGGCGGCGTGATGCGCCGGGCCGGTTTACGCTTTGTAGATACGGTGCCGGGTGCGGGCCGTTTGATTGCGTTTGAGTTTAATACGGAGCAGACATTTTTGCTGGTCCTGACAGACAGGCAACTCGATATTTATGTGGCGGGCGCAAAAATTGTGACGCTGGCGACACCGTGGACGGAAGCGCAAATTCCAAATGTAGCCTGGACGCAGAGTGCGGATACGCTGCTTCTGGTTCATCCCGATGTGCCGCCGAAAAAGTTGGTCCGCGATGCTGCGTCTGTCTGGGCACTGAATGACTGGAGCTTTTTCGTTGATAACAATGTCATCAGGCAGCCTTATTTTAAGTTTGCCGGGCCGGATGTCACCATCACACCGAGCGGAACAACCGGTTCCATTACCCTGACCACCTCTGCGGATAATTTTTCCGCCGGGCATGTCGGTACGCGCTTGCGGGTTGGAGGGAAGGAAGTCGATATTACGGCCTTTAACTCGCCGACTGTTGTGACGGCGACTGTGATTGAAACGCTGGCCGGGACAAGTGCGACGATCGACTGGCAGGAACAGAGCTTTAGCAGCGTGCGCGGCCACCCGCTCTCTGTGGCCTTTCACCAGGACCGCCTGATTATCGGCGGCAGTCGTGATTTACCGAACCGTCTCTGGTTTTCAAAATCCGGAGATTTATTCAACTTTGATCTCGGTACGGGGCTGGATGATGAGAGTATCGAATTCGCCATTTTATCTGATCAGGTGAATGCCATTCGCGGCATTTTCTCTGGCCGGCATTTGCAGGTTTTTACCAGCGGTGCGGAATGGATGGTCACCGGTGATCCGCTAACGCCGACAAGTGTGCAGATCAGGCGTCAAACCCGGATCGGTTCGATTATCAAGCAGTATATTCCGCCAGTGAATGTGGATGGGGCGACCTTGTTTGTGGCCCGGAACGGTGAACAGGTGCAGGAATTTCTTTATACGGATGTTGAGCAGGCTTATCAGGTAACGGATCTGGCCCTTGTGTCCAAGCATATTATTCCGACACCGGTCGATCAGGATTTTGATCAGAAACGGCGCTTGTTGTTTGTCGTGCGCGATGACGGCAAGTTTGCAACGCTGACGGTGTTTCGTTCGGAAGCCGTATCGGCTTGGACGCTGCATGAAACGGACGGGCTGGCCAAGTCTGTGTCTGTCGTTGGCGAAACCGTTTTCCTCCTGCTAGACAGGAACGGGACTTACACAATTGAAGAATTCGACAACAACCTGAACCTCGACTCGGCCCTTGCGGGTCAGTCGGGGACTCCCGCGCTGAACTGGTCCGGTCTTTCCCATCTGGAAGGCCGGACGGTTTCAGTTGTGGCAGACGGTGTTGTGCAGGCGGATAAAACGGTAACAGGTGGCGCGGTAACGCTTAATCAGGCCGCCAGCACTGTTGAAATCGGGCTGTCTTACACGCATATCGTGGAACCCCTGCCGCCGAGCGCGGTGGATAGCAGCGGAACAGGGCGGGCGACCCGGCTGGTCGAGGCGATTTTCCGGCTGGAGGAGACTGCGGCCCTGCGGCTTGATGTCGGGCGGGGTATGAAAGATATTGCCCTGCGCCAGTTTGGTGAAGACCCCATTTTGGGTGCGCCGCCGCCAAAGGTCAGCGGCGATATTCGTGTGCGGGCGCTAGGCTGGCAGGCGGATGGCTCCAAACCGCTTTGGCGGATTGAACAATCCATACCGCTGCCCTTTGCTTTGCTGTCCGTGACAACGGAACTCAAAGTCAACGATTAGGAAAATTTCAAACACCCCATCAAACAGAACAAGGAACATCACAATGCTTTCAAACATCATTCTCGGCAGTATCGGGAACAACATGGTCAATGAGGCCGAGGACGTATTCGCGGTGAAGGACTCGTTGCAGGAGATCGGGCGTTTCGGCCCGGAGCCTGCGCCGAACGGGATTTTAACAGGTGATATGGATGACGCGCTCAAAGGTTTTCAGCGCGATGAAGGCCTGAAAGTCGACG
>JAJFGQ010000083.1 GCA_021776075.1 Alphaproteobacteria bacterium
GGACGCTATACCGAGAGCAATACCCGTCTGGGGCAAGGATAAGACCCTGCGCCATTTCAAAGCACGCTTTGAGCTGGTAGATATGTAGCCCTGTTAGATAAACGAAATGGCTGTGCAGCCCGAACAAAATAAAACTTTGTCTATGACGTAAGTATCTGTTTTTATTTAGAAATCATCGCACAGATGACAGTTAAACTCTCCAAACTCAATGTCACTATGTCCAGATTACAAACCTCTAAGTTCTATACCATGCCCAACTCAACACAATTTTTTTGTCTACATGACAAAGAATATAATCAATTGAAAGAAAATAGAATTGAAGTACCCTTGACAAAGGCGCGTACAAAAAATAGTCGGCTTGGAAAATAAAACCATGAATTTGATCAAACCCAAAAAACTATCTCAGGGAGACACTATTGCTGTTGTCTCTCCGTCATGGGGTGGTCCCGGAACGTTTTCGGGACGTTACGAAGCCGGCAAAAAGCAACTCATCGAAGAATTCAAAGTTGATGTTGTAGAGATGCCACATACCTTAAAATCAGCAGAATGGATTCACGCTAATCCGAAAGCACGTGCCGATGATCTGATGCAAGCTTTTTCTGAGCCTTCTATTAATGGTATTATTGCGAGTATTGGAGGAGATGATTCCATAAGGTTATTACCTTTTCTAGATTTCGACGTTATCCGAAACAATCCAAAAATCTTTATGGGATATTCTGATACAACGATTTTACACTTTGCATGTTTAAAGGCAGGTCTAACCAGTTTCTACGGCCCGTCGATTATGGCAGGATTTTCTGAAAATTGCGGGCTATTTCCTTATATGAAGAACGCCGTATCCAAAACCTTGTTCTCGGATCAAGTTATTGGTGAAATTGCGCAAGCAGACGAATGGACTGTTGAGCATTTAGATTGGAGTAAACCAGAAAACCAGACACGTAAGCGCCGTCTTGAAAAATCTCAAGGCTGGATCTGTTTACAAGGAAAAGAGATAAGAAAAGGCCATCTTATAGGGGGATGTATTGATGTCTTCCCGATGCTGCTAGGCACAGCCCTTTGGCCGAAAAAAAATGATTTTGATGGAGCTATTCTTTTCATCGAAACATCTGAGGAAGCGCCTTCAACAGATGACGTAAAGAGAATTATACGAAACCTTGGTGTGCAGGGAATATTGAAACAATTAAACGGAATTCTTATCGGACGGCCCGGAGGTGGTGTCAAAAACTTAAACCAATATGATGAGGCTATAGTCGCTGTCGTTGCAGAAGAATTTGATCTAAAAAACCTTCCCATCATTGCGCAAATGGATTTTGGACATACTGATCCAATGTGTGTTCTTCCGTATGGCGTTCAAGCTGAAATACATTGCGAGGATGCAAAAGTTTTTCTGACAGAGGCCGCTTGCGCATAAGTAATTGATTTTATTTAATAAAATAGAAATGGCTGGGGTACCTGGATTCGAACCAGGGATGCCGATACCAAAAACCGGTGCCTTACCGCTTGGCTATACCCCAACATAAAAAAACTGTCTAACGGGCTGAAAAACTAACTAACAATGGCTCGAAAAGCAAGCCTGAAAAAATATCCTTTTTTGAATGACCCCTAAAGAAAGGGCTGGCATCATTTTCCAAAACCTTATATTGTCCGAAATATTAGCTCTTATTTTGGTAACGATTTATAAAAAAGAACAAGCGGAGGTGACCTTGTCCCCTACCTCAAAGGACAAAGCTACGCGTGACGACCGGGTTATTACCCTGCTCAATAAGTTGGGAGGAACCCTGCTACGCAGTGAGCAAGAACGGCTGGAACACAAAGAACAACTGGAAGATCTGGAAAACAGATCCGACCAAAGCGAAAAAATATTCCTGACACTGCAGGATAAACTGAATAAAAATGACAGCGTCGAAAAAGCTCTGCGTGAAAAACAGGAAAACCTGGAACAGGAACAACAGCGTCAAGCCGAACAACTGCAAAAAACGGCAGACCTTCATGAAAAAATTGAAGAAGCCCTCACCCAGCACAGCCGTCTAAACCGACGCCTTGATAAGATGGTGCAGGACAAAACGCGGATGATCCGCAAGCTGGAAAGCATAGAAGAAACCGTCATTGAAACGCAAACGGCCTTACAATCCAAAGCCCTCGTCTTACTCACGGATCAGGCTGCCGCCGCGCAGGGCCACATGCCGCAACTATCGGCGGACCCCTCACAAAAAACAGGGGCGAGTTCCTATCAAACACCATCGGCATGGGGCCGCCCTTTCAGCCTTCCGGCTCTTACAGGCGTTGCCGCCATGGTCGTTCTGTCTCTCATCGGAGGGTGGAGTTTCAGCCAGCTACAGCAGAAATCCGAACAAACCTTGATACAAACAGTACAAGCTACGGCAGTACAAGCTACGGCAGACAATTTTGAACTTGAAAACACAGATGTGACTGTTACTGAATCAGACGCCGTAGAAGACTCCTCTGTTCTGGCACGCCTGAACAACGATGATCTGGAACGTATGACAACAGCGATAGACGCTGATATGCCTGACTTGTCACGCACAAATGCCTTCCCGGAAAACACTATTCCCGATGACGAAACATTACTGGCCGACCTTGCCGCCGACCCGGATTCTCTGGCCGCCAGTTTAAATGAAATTAGCCCGGTCGCAGGGCCTGTGCCGGACAATATTGAAAACGAAGCCATACAGCCGAATGAAAACATACAGGCCGCTGCTTTTACACCGCAAGACACAAAAATCAACGAAAGCGACATAGAAGATTTTGTTAAACAACAACGGGAAAAGCGGTCATTGACCGAGCGCACAAGCCCCGATCCTGACTTACCACCTGTGATACAAGACGTTGAAAAGAAAGCGCTGGAAGGTGTAGCGGAAGCACAGCACGACCTTGCCGCCATTTACACAGCCGGCCACGGCGGCGTCAAACCGGACTACAGCAAGGCCGCCTTTTGGTTCAAGGAAGCCGCTATTCAGGGCGTTGCCAACGCCCGCTATAATCTGGGAGTCCTCTACCATCAGGGTTTGGGGATCGATAAGAACGTCGACAAAGCACTGGGATGGTACCGTGCCGCCGCTCAACTCGGGCACCGCGAAGCACAGTACAATCTGGGGATTGCCCATATCGAAGGAATCGGCACAGAATATAACCCGCGTCTGGCTGCTAATTTCTTTGAACAGGCTGCTAATGGCGGCATTCTTGAAGCAGCTTATAATCTTGGCCTTATTCACGAAAACGGCCTACTCGGCGAGGCACGCCCGGATGAAGCCCTGTACTGGTATAAAAAGGCAACGGATCAGGGTAGCCCGGAAGCCAAGGCGGCACTGGATCAATTGGCTGGAAGCATGAATCTTAGCCCGGATGAGGTCAAAGCCTTATACAACAACATACAGATATCAAACGACACGCCATACGATCTGGAGCCCATCAAGAAAGCAACACCGGCACCCGTCGCTGAAAAACATTCTGCTCTCAAAAAAAAAGCACCCCGGTCCCGGCCCTCCCAAAGCAACCCGCCCCGTATGATGGAAAGCCGGGCTGAACCCTCTCCTGTTCGTAATAATCAGGCCGTTATTGCCCAGATACAGGAGCAACTGATACGGATGGGACTTTACCCCGGCCCCGCTGATGGCGCACAAGGCCCCTTGACCGAAGATGCTATCCGTTCCTATCAGGCCATGTACGACCTGAATAGTGATGGCCGCACCAGCGAAGCTCTGCTGGTCCATATGCTAACCAGTGAACTGAATTCTACAATTTCTCCGGCAGCCGGAAACGCAGTTGAATTGCTACCGCCCGGTGACTTCGGATCACGCGAAGACTAGAGCAATCAGCGTTTAAATTGGGTCAGGCACAAGAAGCGAAGTGTAGTGACCCTACACGAGCGACGCAGCAACGCCGCCTCAATTTTGAACGATGGAAGCTCTAATATCTTTCCGGACGATTAAGGGTACCGGCACGCACCCACCAGTCAGGATGAGTCAAAACCAGTTTTTCAGCAGCGGCATAAAGACTCGTTTCATCATTAAAGAATGCAAAACATGTTGCCCCGCTTCCTGACATCCGCGCCAGACGGCACCCCGGCAATGTGCCCAGAACATCTAAAAGCTCCGCAATAACGGGGACAGCCTTCACAGCCGGATCCGTCAGATCGTTATCCTGCTCTGCCAGAAATGCCACAAAGCCATCCGGATCACTTAAATCCTCAGGAAGAGAAATTTCTTTTCGAAAAGGCTTATCGAAAAACGTAAAAATATCAGCCGTAGAGCAGCGTTTACCCGGATGAACAAGAAGAATTGGCATTTCTTCCATCAAAGGCGCAGGCTCCAAAACCTCGCCAACACCGCGCATTATAACGGGATTACAGGACAGACAAGCCGGAACATCTGCCCCCAGGGCCATTACCATATCCGCAAGACCGGGGATAGTTTGTTGCGAAATATCCCACCACTCCATCAACCCCCACAGCACAGCAGCCGCATCGGAAGAACCACCGCCCAACCCGGCAGCCAAGGGAAGGTTTTTTGTCAACGTCACCCTAACCCGAAGGTCCTTGTGCGTTGCCTGCGCCAAGGCCCAGGCCGCCCGCACAACAAGATTGGCAGAATTGGGGCTGCTATCGCGTTCAGCAAACGTAAATCCCCCCTCATACGGACCTTGCACTACAAATGAAAAGTCACTGGCCGGTGTAAATTGAATTTTATCCCCTATATCAGCAAAAGCGACCAGCGAGTCTAGCGTGTGATAGCCATTATCCTGCCGTCCCGTGACATGCAGATATAAATTCACTTTGGCCGGCGCCAAAACAGTCAGTGCCTTTGTCCGGGTTGTCGACATGCCTTCCGCCTATTCATTTAAAAATCGGGTAAAGATCAGAACAACGACATTGTAACGTTTGCCGCCTCTTTTGTCAGGACGTATTACCACGTAATCTGAGATTCTTTAGACCTTGGTTGATTCGCTGAAACCTCTGCGTGACTCTGTCTTTAAACATCAGGGCACAAGGCGTCACAAGCAATGTTAAGATTGTCGAAAAAGTCAGACCAAATACAATGGCCGTTGAAAGCTGAACCCACCATTGTGTTGAAGGCGCGCCAAAAGAAACCGTCCGCCCGACAAAATCAACATTCATCTGAAGCACCATAGGCAACAAGCCCAAAACAGTTGTGACCGTGGTTAAAAGAACAGGACGCAGACGCTGCGCGCCCGTCCGCAAAATAATTTCACTAACATCCATCTTTTCCCCATGCCTCTTACGTAGATGGTCAAAAGTATCAATCAACACAATATTGTTATTCACTATAATACCCGCCAGCGCGATAACACCGATTCCGCCCATCACGATACCAAAAGGCTGCTGCGTTACCATCAAACCGATAAACACACCAACAGTCGACATCACAACAGCAGACAGAATAAGAAACGCGCTGTAAAAACTATTGAACTGAGTGACAAGAATAATGGCCATAATAAATAAAGCCACAATAAACGCTTTGATCAAAAACGCCTGCGCAGCGCGCTGGTCTTCATCCTCACCTTTAAAATTAATCTCTACACGCGGGTCAATCAGGGCGCGGTTTTTTTCCAGCCAGTCCCTCACAGCCATAACTTTAGCGTTAATATTCGTACCTTGTGGTACATCCGCTTTCACGGTCATGATCCGTTTTTGAGACGCACGGTTAATAATACCCACAGCCGGCTCCGGCACCCGGTCCACAAAATTACTCACGGGAATAGAACCATTACCAATATCAATTCTCATCCGGTCAAATTGATCCAAAGTACGCTCTTCTACGGCATGACGAATGACGATATCAATTTCTTCATCACTATTATCGGGACGATACCCGGCAACTTTCAAACCATTGGTGACCATACGGACATATTGCCCGATCGTCGTGAGATCAAGACCAAACTTAGCCGCCTGCGCCCGGTCAACCTTCAATTTCCAGTCAATACCCGGCAAGGGACGGCTATCTTCGATATCTATATAGCCTCCGATCTGATCTAACGCCCTCCTGACCTGTATCACCGCATCAGGAAGCAACTCCGGAAAACGGGAAGAAAGCTCTACTTGCACGGCTTTACCACGGGGCGGTCCCTCTTTTTGCTGCTGTGTCTCTATAAAAACACCCGCCAAACCATCAGTACGGGCCCGAATATCTGCTAAAATATCCTTCGCCGGCTTGCGAACATTCCAGTCTGTAAATTGAAGTTGAATCTGACCAATGACATCTTCTGCTAACTCCGAGCCACGGCCTGGCGCACTACCGACACGCGTGTAAATAGCCTCGATACCCTTCAGATCCAATATAAGATTCTCCGCTTCACGCACTAAAAAATCCTGCTCATGGATGGAAAGATTACCACGCGCATGCACCAATATAGTGGCCACCTCCGGTTCAATCGAGGGGAAAAACTCAATGCCCTTGCCAAACTGAGCATAAGCCACCTGCACACCGATAAGAAGAACAAGCGCGCCTAATAAAACCAAACCGGGCCGTCGCAATACCTGTTTTAAAACCCTCAGATACCAACTGGTAAAACCCTTTATGTCAGACAGGGGGACGTCCTCTGCCCCGGATTTGCGTGTGGTCATCGGTTTTCCGACTAACTCGCCTAATGTGGGAATAAAAACAAGGGCCATTAACAAGGAAGCGCTCAATACGGCAATCAGTGTAATAGGCATAAATTTCATGAATTCACCGACAATATCCGGCCAGAATAACAACGGGCCAAAAGCCGCCAATGTTGTTGCCGTAGAGGCCGTAATCGGCCACGCCATACGCTTGGCCGCCGTTGCATAGGCCTTCTTCCTGTGCATGCCTTCCACCATTTTACGATCAGCATATTCCGTCACAACAATCGCACCATCGACCAACATGCCGACAGACAAAATCAAAGCGAAAAGGACGACAACATTAACGGTCATACCCGTCATATACAGGAACAATATTCCCGTCAGGAACGCTCCGGGAATAGCAATCCCTACAAGAAAGGCGGCACGTACGCCCATGGCAGCGACAACAACGATCATAATCAATAAAATAGCGCTGATAATATTATTTTGCAGATCCGCAAGCATCGTCTTGATGCTATCCGACTGATCCTGCGTAAATGTTACATCCACACCCGGCGGCCAGTATTTGCGTTCTTTTTCAACAAGAAGCCGTACAGCATCAATTGTATCAATAACATTTTCACCACTGCGTTTTACAACCTCCAGCGCCACAGCCCTTTGGCCGCCTAAACGGGCAAAGCTTTCCGGATCTTTAAATGTACGGCGAATTTCGGCAATATCCCGTACTTTGACCACTGAGTCACCATCGACCCTAAGCGGCATATCCAAAAGATCCGTCACAGACTCAAACAGGCCGGGAACTTCCACGGCAAAACGGCCGGCCCCCGTATCCAGATTACCGGCAGCAACCAACCTGTTAGAACGGTTAAAAAAGTCCAGAATGGCCGTACCATTCAGGCCGTAACTTTCAATCAGCTCGGGATCAACCAGAATTTCCACCTGTTCATCCCGGTTACCCGCAATACCGGCTTCCAAAACGGAAGACAATCCTTCGATCTTGTCCTGAAGTTCACGGGCCATTTGCAGTAAGGCCCTTTCCGGCACAGCGCCCGACAAGGTTACAACCAAAACCGGAAACAGGCTGAAGTTGACTTCCGTTACTTCCGGCTCCTCCATATCTTCGGGTAAATCCGCACGAACCTGATCAACTTCTTTCTGCACGTCTTCAATAGCTTTATCTTTATCAAAGCCTGCCCGAAATTCCAAAAGCACAAACCCGCCGCCCTGATAGGCCGTGGACTTCATTTCCTTCACACCCTCAATACTAGACAGCTCCTGTTCCAGAGGCCGCAAAATAAGACGCTCCGCATCGCCCGGCGAAACACCTTCCAACACCATTGAAATGTAAATTTGTGGGATGTTAATATCAGGGGATGACTCTTTGGGAATATTGACATAGGCGTACGATCCGGCAATCAACAAAAGAAAAAGGATTGTTAAAACCGTACGGCTGCGCCCCAGTGCCGCGTCAATAACCGACGCCATCATAGCAAGCCGTCTCCTTCCGCCGGAACAGGATTTACAAGCTGTCCTGAAATCACAAAATCTTGCCCTACCGTAATAAGCCTGACCTTCTGCGGCAGACCGTCCACCCACATATAATCCGGCTCATCCGACAAAATGTAAACAGGCAAAAACAAAACCCTATTATTCTCATCTATAATTTTTACACCCATCTCTCCTGCATCATTCAAAGTTAGTATAGAAGGCGATATTTTATGAGCTTTGCGTTCCGCAACAGGAATGTAAATTTTTGCCGTCATGCCGGCAGAAATAACCATATCAGGATTGGGGACATCAATTTCAACTTCAAAAGTACGGGCCTGAGGATCAGATTCAGCCGCAATATAAGAAACAACACCCTCTACGGCCATACCATTCAAAAGCGAAGCCCTGGCCGTAGCACCTGTCTGTATTTCGCCTACAGCGCGTTCTGTAACAAAACAAACAAGCTTAACAGGATCAAGATCGACAAATGTATAAAGCATGTCGCCTACAGACACAAAATCACCGAGATCAATATTTTTTTTATCGATAACACCGTCAAAAGGCGCCCGTATAGCAATGTTATCTAAATCAACTTGAGCGGATTTGAGGAATGTTTTGGCCGATTCCAGATCGGCTCTGGCCTGCGCCAAGCGAATGCGGGAATTAAAGCCCTTGGTCTCCAAAGACTTTGCTGCCTTATATTCTATTTCACGTTGCTTAAGACGTTCTTTTCCTTCCTGCATCCGGGCCGTGCGATCACCCTCTTCCAGCAAAGCGATGACATCGCCTTCCTGAACGGAAGCGCCTTTTTCAGCCTTTAGCTCTACGATCTGCCCCGCTGTCTCCGCCCGCAAATCCACGCGGCGTGAAGGTTGCGTTCGCCCCGTCACAATAACATCGTTAACAACCGGTTGTGCCGTACTATCCCGCACCCGCACCTGTACGATTTGTTGTCCCTGCGCAGCAGACAACGATATATCATCATCTACAGCCCGTGGAGCAGCGGGCATTACAATACCCGATAGAATCCAGACCATCGCGGTAGCTGCTATACAAAACGCGACTATATAAGATTTTTTCATGCCTCTTGCCCTTGCCCTTGCCGGGAGAGCATACCATATTCCAATGGGTTTTTCTTCTAAAGGATACAACAAAAAAGGACCGCCCCCTTCTGGAAACGGTCCTTTCATTCGATGCTTACTTAAAAAAATTTATCTGAAAAAAGAATCCGAAAATCAAAATACCTAAGCGCTGGCTGCCTCTTTCGTTCCTTCATCCACATTTGCAAAATCTTTGGCCTTAAGAGCACGGCTACGGCTGACAGCCTGATAGGCCATCTTGGCATGATCTACACAATAAGGTAGCCCCGACACTGAAGAACAGCCGCAAAAATGAAAATTAGGCTCTTTGGGATCACCAATAGGCCAACGGCACATTTTTTCCGTCAAGTCAGCCAACTTAATGCCCTTCACCTTAATAACAGGCGCTTCCACATTTGAGAGCCTGCGAACAACAGGCTTCTCTTCAAGGGTTCTGACAGATTTTTTATTATTCTGCTGAATGGGGGAAACACGATTAGAAAGCTTCAATCTATGTGCTTTTCCAATGACGGCGTTTCTTGTAACACTTGCCCCTAATTCCTTGGCAATCTGCGCTGCTGTCTTACCTTCACCCCACAGCTTCCTCAAAGTATCGACGTGCTCCTCGGTCCAACTCCAACTCATAATTCTACTTTCCTCCCGCTAACACACACAGAAAAACAGGGCAACCCCCTGATTTAAAACAAAAAATTAGTATATACGCTATAAAAAACAGTGTAACAGGCGACCGATTCGCTGCCCAGAGTCAGGAGTTAAAAATCATAGCTTATCCACAAAAATCAATTTTTCCGGTCCGTCATACTTTATAATCAGGCTTTATAATCCAGCCCCAACGTCTGGTAATGATCAGGATCCTCAGCCCAATGTTCATGAAGTTTTACAAAAAGCTTCAAATGCACACGCTTCTCTAAAATCTCTTCCAAATCCTGTCGGGACTGTTCCCCTATCATTTTAACTTGCAGACCACCCTTGCCCAGAACGATTGCCTTATGCCCTTCCCGTGCCACATAAATAACCTGATCTATTTTGACGCTGCCATCTTCAAAAACCTCCCAGTCTTCTGTTTCAACAGCAAGACCGTAAGGCAGTTCCTGATGCAACCTCCGAAACAGTTTCTCCCGCGTGATTTCTGCGGCCAGCAACCGCACGGGCATATCACTAACCTGATCTTCCGGATATAAAAACGGGCCTTCCGGTATGTTTTTAACAAGCCAGGACAGAAGATCTTCCGTACCTTTTTCTTTTAAGGAAGAGACCATAAATGTCGCCTGAAAAGGAAGACGATCATTTAAATCCTGCGATAATTTTAGCAACTCCGGGGGTCTTATTTTATCAATTTTGTTCAAAACTAAAACACAGGGACGCTGTATTCCCTGCTCAACAAGCCTGTCAATAATTGCCGTTAAATCACGGCCCATCTTTTTCCGTGTGGCATCAACAACCAAAACAACCAGATCGGAACCACCCTCGCCATCCCAGGCAGCAGAAACCATGGCACGCTCCAGGCGTTTTGTCGGCTGAAATATCCCGGGCGTGTCTACAAAAACAATCTGACTTTGACCGCTCACAGCAATGCCGCGCACAATAGAGCGAGTCGTCTGAACTTTCGAGGACACAATCGTTACTTTGCTTCCCACCAGCGCGTTCACCAGAGTTGATTTCCCGGCATTCGGTGCACCGATTACCGCGACAAAACCACAGCGCTGTGAGGTTTTTTCACTCATCAGGACTCAATTTCCTCAAGATGCGCCAGCAACATAGCCGCAGCATCTTTTTCAGCCCGACGACGGGAAGAGCCTGTTGTTCTCCATGGCGGGTATCCTTGAACCATCACTTCTATCTGAAAAATAGGGGCATGGTCCGGCCCGTCACGCCCCACCACTTTATAAACAGGGAGCGGCAAAGAGCGTGCCTGAGACCATTCCTGTAAACCGGTTTTAGGGTCCTGCGGCGGTTTCTTCATAACATGAATAGAGTCGCCCCACAAATCAACAATAAGCCGACGACAAGCCTCCAACCCAGAATCAAGATAAAACGCGCCAATTACGGCCTCCATACCATCAGCCAGAATATTTTCATTCTCCGCGCCACCGGCGGCCCGTTCAGCGTCAGAAAACTGCATCACATCGCCAAGATTAATGTGCTGCGCTATCCTTGCTAAAGTTTTTCCCTGCACCAAAGCGGCAAAGCGTTTTGCTAAATCGCCCTCGTTTTCATCAGGAAAGGATTCAAAAAGAACCACTGCCATCACAAGCCCTAAAACACGATCGCCCAAAAACTCCAGACGTTCATAATTGCGCTCCGCCCCCGTACTTGAATGAGTCAGTGCGGCTTTCAAACGCTCTGTATCGTCAAATACCTGGCCTATTTTATCCTGCAACAACTGAAGTGAATCGTCTACCATGGGGTTAATCCATCAAAGGCCTGACCGGCCCTATTTTCTGAAACAGACGTTCATAACGCACAGTCCATGGCCACTTCCAAAACTCTGCCAGATGCGCGTGACCGTTCGTGGAAAAGAAAAGAAAAGAAGCCCGCCCCACAATATTTTCAAGAGGTATATAGCCGACATGGCTTAGAACGCGGCTATCCTGAGAATTATCGCGATTGTCGCCCATAGCGAAGTAATGCCCGTCGGGCACTACATATTCCTCCGTATTATCCAACGGCCCGTCATCGGATTCTTCATAAATACGGTGCATGATACCACCCGGCAATGTTTCAATATATTCCATCATGGTCGTTATCGTGCCTCCGTCCTCAACCCGCTTCAGACCCACAGGATCACGCGGCACAAGCTGGCGATTAATATAAAGCTTTCCGCCAATAACCTGTACGGTATCACCCGGCATACCCACAATGCGCTTAATATAATCAATTCTCGTATTCGTAGGTAATTTGAACACAATAACGTCGCCACGCCTTGGCTCCTTCTCCCCGGACCAGACACGCCCCTCAATAGGGGCCATACCAAGAGGAAAAGAAAAACGGGAAAAACCATAAGCTGGCTTATAGACAAACAAGTAATCACCCACCTCAAGGGTCGGCTTCATGGAACCGGAGGGAATATTAAACGGCTCAAAGAAAAAAGTACGCACCAACAAAGCCAGAACAACAGCAATCATGGCCGTCTTCAAAAACTCAGTCCATTCCTCCCGCGCATTTAATGGCGGCGCATGGGGTTTTTCCTGTTCTTCTAATGTGTTTTCTTTCTCAGAAATGGCAAGGAGCTCTTTTTCAATTTTTGCATTATCTGTCATGGTAGCCTTTAATTAACGAAGCTGAATAATAAAAGCCAGAGAATATTTGACTCTCCGGCTCATTAAATGAATACTCTCACCTAGGGTAAAAGGAAAGGATAAGATCATGTTAGGTGAACTATTTAACGACCTTGCCAATGTTGTAACCGAAGCCGCACAGGAAATTCCTGAACACGTACGGCGCACAACACCTGTTTACCCGACACCAAAACCAATCTGGTAAGAACGCCTCTGCTTTACCGCGCCTCAATAATAACAGTAGACTGCGCTATTGGTGGCTCATCACTCAGAGTCAGGTGAATAACGGCCTCCGCGCCTTGTGGTGTCATGGACATCAACTTTTCCAAAGCACCGCCCGTAAGCTTTAAAACCGGCTTGCCATTTTCATCATTGGTAACAGTTATATCCTTCATATAAATCCCGTGATTAAACCCCGTCCCCAACGCTTTGGAACAGGCTTCTTTGGCGGCAAACCGTTTAGCATAGCTTGCAATATGCGCCCCTGACATCCTGCGTGATTCAGCCTTTGCCCTTTCCACATCCGTAAAACAGCGGGTCGTAAACCGCTCACCATGCCGCACAAGAACTTCTTCCACACGACGTATATCAACAAGATCGCTACCGATACCCAAAATCATTTTTTACAGTCCTCTCTACAGACGGGCGCCTGTTTGTAAATTCTTTTCATGCGCTCTTTGCGATATAAGGTCTGCGCCTTTTTTACAGGATAATACAAAATTGCATAAATAACGGGCCAAAAAAGAATGGCACAAATATACCCGCCCAAAACCATCGGCAAAAATAACCTTAAAGGATTGCCAAATAAATACGCCATAAAAGCCGTCGGTTCAGCAAAAAAATAGTCACTCGTCATAAAATCCGGCAATGCTACAAAATCAGAAAATCCAAATAAACTGCACACAAACACGCCCGTTTTATAGGACATCCAGAACAGAAACGGGAAAGTCCATGGATTACCCCATACCGTTCCGACAACAGAGGCCAGCCAACTCGCCCGTATAAGAACAGATAAAAAAGCCGCCTGTATGATATGTGTCCCGATTAAAGGTATAAAGGACACAGCCACGCCCAAAGACAGGCCGGCCGTAATCCTGTAGGTTGAATCCGCCCCTCTTAAAATGCGGTGATAAAAATAGCAACCGGTACGCCACCACCCCATAGAAGGCCAGCACGCCTCGCGTAATTTTTGCAAAAACCCCAGCGGTTCACGGCGTCTAAACATCAGATCTCCAACTCAGTAGCCCTTCGCAAACAGTTTTAGGGCCACGCCTCATTAATCGCAAGACCGAAATTTATGAATTTTCTACCGAATATCTTGACAAACATGGCCAAAACAAGTGATAAATCGGCTTCGGTAAAGGAGCCTTATCATGGCGGGGTAGCTCAGCTGGTTAGAGCACCGGAATCATAATCCGGGTGTCGGCGGTTCAAGTCCGCCCCTCGCTACCATAATTCACAGATTGTGGCTTATTCCATGGAAATATTTGAAACGCTAGAAAACATACCGGAAAATGCCCGTCATACCATTATGGCCATTGGAAACTTTGACGGCGTTCATCGCGGTCATCAGGAGTTACTGCGCCTTGCCGGGGACAAAGCGGCTCATGCAAAAAAACCGCTTTCCGTCCTGACCTTTGAGCCTCATCCACGCCGCCTGTTCCGTTCCGACGACCCTCCTTTTCGTATCACACCCTTTCCCGTTAAAGTCCGAAAGCTGAAAGAAGGTGCCGTTGATTTTCTTTTTTCCATTCCTTTTGACTGGGATTTTGCCAGCCAGACCGCGGAACAATTTATCGACCATGTCTTAAAAAACAATCTTCGGCCGGCACATATTGTCGTCGGGGATGATTTCCGTTTTGGACAGCTTCGCAAAGGGACGCCGGAAATGTTAAAAAACGCCGGCTTTCAGGTTACTGTTGTTGGTAAAATTGCCGATGAAAGCGATGACAGTTTTTCCTCCAGCCGCATTCGTGCGGCTCTGCGCCATGCCGAGATTGGCCAAGCCAATAAGCTACTCGGCTGGGAGTGGGAGATTGAAGGAATCGTGACACATGGCGATAAACGCGGCAGGGAACTCGGTTTTCCGACGACAAATGTCCCACTCGGCGAAACGATGCATCCGGCTTACGGCGTTTATGCCGCATGGGTACAAATTGAAGGTGAGGATGAATGGCTCCCGTCAGCCACCAATATCGGTATCCGCCCCATGTTTGAACTCGCCGAAGGTCAGGTCGAAGCGCATATTCTTGATTTCGACCGCGACATCTATGGCAAGACTCTGCGTATCAAACCCGTGAAACATTTACGCGGCGAAGCGAAGTTTGATGACCTTGATGCTTTAACAGCACAAATACAAAAAGACTGTGAAAAATCACGGGCCATCTTAAACAGTGCATAAAAAGCGTTTATCCAAGCTTAAGTACGACCGGAAAAAAGGTCTTCCTTCGTCGCGTTTCCTACAAAATTTTGAACGATTTTATCGCTTTTTTTCTGGCTGAGCAAAGCCAGTCTTGAGCGCAACGCAATATCTGGAAAAGACAGATAAGACACACCGGGAAGATTACTATAGCGCGCCGATTCCGGAATAATAGCAATTCCCAATCCTGTTGATACCATACCGAGCAGAGTAAGCTGCTCTGTTGCTTCATACAGTATTTTCGGGGTAACAGAATAATGACTAAAAATAGCCATGATGTCTTCGTGCATTTCAGCAGCTTTTTCCCTTGGGAAAATAACAACAGGAAGTGACAGCAAGTCTTTTATGTCTGCTCCCGTATGCTCTCCGGAAAAGGCTAATAAATATTCCTCTTCCAAAAGAACATGGGGCTCCAAATCATCCGGCACTGTTAGCGGTAAACGGCAAAAACCAACATCCAGTCTGTCATTTTCAAACGCGTTTAAAATTTCACTATTGGTCAGTTGTTTCATATCAATAAAGACATCCGGATATTCTTTTGAAAACGAGGAAACTGCCTTTTGAAAAAGACCAGCTGCCGAGGAACTCACAAACCCAACACTTATGCTGCCGATTTTCCATCTTTTTTATACTGCCCGTCGTGACCTTTGGCGCCATTGCACGGCTTCAATTCGATCCTGTTTATCTTATATTGCCCGTTCTCCTGTTTTTTATAGCCATGGCCATGGCCTTTCTCTCTTACGGCCTTGCGCGCATAAAATGGAAAGACAATACGGCCAATCTGATCGGCATGGCCCTGGGCGGCGGCAATACCGGCTATTTCGGTTTCCCCATTGTGCTTGCCTTATTCGGGCCGGAAATTAGCGGTATTTATCTGCTTATGATTTTCGGTGTGACACTCAATGAAGTCACGACCTGCTACTATATCGGCTCACGCGGCCATTTTTCTGCCAAAGACAGCCTTGTCAAAGTCATTAAACTGCCCGTTTTCCACGCCAGTTGGCTGGGTATTCTGGTGAGCGCCCTCTCTATTGAGTTACCGCCCGTTTTTTACAGCTATTGGAATTATTTTACAGGCGCATGGATCGTGATTGGCATGATGCTTATCGGTGTGGCGCTGGCCGGTGTTGAGCGGCTGCGCATAAGCCCCGCTTTGATCGGCTTCCTGTTTTTTGTTAAATTTATTATCTGGCCCCTGATTATGATCGCCATCATTCAATGTGATCGTCTATTTTTCAATCTCTATGATAAGAATATTCATATCATGCTGCTCATTATCGGGCTGGTACCCCTGATTGCCAATACCGTTGCCTTTGCCTCACAGCTTAAGCTTAAACCCGGCGAAGCGGCGATGGCGGTGTTGCTATCAACCATCTTCGCCCTGTTCTATATCCCGGCTGTGTTCTGGCTCCTCAGGATCAGTATTTAGCCTTGATTTTACAGGGACTTTTAAGCCATAGTGCCGCTTATGAGCATGGCAACCCGCACCATCATACGAATTATTATCCCGGCCCTCTCCTGAGAGAGGCCGGATGGCACCATGTAATTATATAGACACCTAAACCACCCTCCCAACATATTTGGATTGTGTAAAATGGCTGAAGAAGAAAAAACAACAGCGCCCTCTGATAAAGACAAGTACAAAGATACGGTCTTTCTGCCGAAGACGGACTTTCCGATGCGCGGGGGCTTACCGCAAAAGGAACCGGAGATTCTACAACAATGGAAAGACATGGATCTTTACGGTCAATTGCGGGAACAGTCCAAGAATAAAGAAAAATTTATCCTCCATGATGGCCCGCCTTATGCGAACGGCCATATCCATATTGGTCATGCGATGAATAAAATTCTGAAAGACGTTGTTGTAAAATCCTATCAGATGATGGGTTATAACGCGCCTTATGTTCCGGGTTGGGATTGTCACGGCTTGCCGATCGAATGGAAGATCGAGGAACAATACCGCGAAAAGGGGCAGGATAAGGACGACGTCGACATTTTGAAATTCCGTGCCGAATGCCGGGAGTTTGCACAAAAATGGGTTGATGTACAAATTGAAGATTTCCAGCGCCTTGGTGTTACCGGGGACTGGAAAAACCCCTATCTCACCATGACCAACCGCGCCGAAGGTAAAATCGTACGGGAAATCCATAAGTTTTTGAATAATGGCGGATTATACAAGGGCGTAAAACCCGTGATGTGGTCAACGGTTGAAAAAACAGCCCTCGCCGAAGCAGAAATCGAATATAAGGAACATAAATCCGTAACGGTGTGGGTGAAGTTTCCGGTTGTTAAAACCAATTGTGATGCTGCCAAAGATGCCTCCATTGTTATCTGGACAACAACGCCATGGACGCTGCCCTCCAACCGTGCTGTGGCTTTTGGTGAAAACATTGAATATGGCGTGTTTGAGATTAAGGCCGTTGGCGAAGATAGCCGCGCGAAAGTCGGTGATAAAATCATTCTCGCTTTATCTTTGGCGGACAAAGTCAAAGAAACAGCAAAAATTGAAGATTGGGATCAAGTCGCCACATTAAAAGGTTCTGATCTGGAAGGC
>JAJFGQ010000084.1 GCA_021776075.1 Alphaproteobacteria bacterium
TGATTTTGAAACCGGTGTTGATATAAACGGCACAACCGGAACAAATGATCTTTCCGGCAATGTCATGATCAGCGTTGAATACGGCGTGCTTGCTAATACGGTTTCCGGTTTGACGATTTCCGGTAACGATATTTCCGGTAACAGCATGATCGGTATTGATGTCTTTAACAGTGACGGTGCAACCGTTTCTGCTAACACGCTCGATAATTTCGTTACGGGTATCAATGTCACGGGCAGTGATGGCGTTACAATTGGTGGCCCGGTCGCGGCCGATGGTAATACGATTTCCAACACAACCGATACAGCAATCAGCGTTACAGGCGATGCCACAGACAGTTACGTTATCGCCAACAACATCATTACCGGCGATAACAAAGACGGTATTTCTGCCATTGGTGGCGATGAAGTCGAGATCGAAAACAACCAACTGGGTACAGTGGGTAATGCGATTGAAGGCTTCGGTATCTTTGCGGCCAATATTGGTATTCTGGATATTCTGGGCAATACATTATTCGGTAATAACTCAGCCGATGGTATCAGTATTGTGAACAGTAATGATGCGTTTATTGGTGATGTAGGTCTCGATGAAGGCAACACAGTCAATAACTTCCTGACCGGTATCCGTGTAGCCGGCAGTGATAATACGCAGGTTCTTGAGAACACTGTTAATAACAGCGGCTTTGCTGGTATCTTCGTTACAGATAATGCTGGCGATATGAGCGACTTTGTTAATATTGACGGCAACACAGTGACTGGTTCAACAACAGCGGGTGTTTTCGTTAAGGGCGGCACGGGCGCAACGGTTAATGATAATGATGTGAACGGTACAACCGGTACGGCTGTGCATATTGATGGTGCGGATAACAGCGCCGTTACAATGAACCGCGTTAACGGCGGGTTGTTCGGTGTGCGTATACATGACGGTAATAATTCTAATATTTCTACAGCTAACGTTATTCAAAATGTTGGCACAGGCATCAAACTTTCTGACATGCGCGGCCTGAACACAGTGACGGGCGGTAACATTATTCATCACACTACCGCCGACGGCGTTCTCGCGGAAAGAGTCGCAGGTCTGGGTGTCTCCGGTAACTTTATCGGCCTCTCTGATGCAGGTGTTACACCAGCCGGCCCTGACAATATTGGCGGCAACGGCGTTAGTCTTGATAATTCCGACAATGCCAAGATTTTCAACAATAAAATCACAGAAACAAAGGGTCACGGTATTCTGATCGGCAACGGCATTAGCCTGAACCCAAGCCCGAACAGCGTCATTCAGGGGAACATGATCACAAATGTCGGCGCGGATGGTATCCACGCAGAAGGCAGTGACAACCTCACAATCGGTGGCCTTGTCCCTGGGCAAGCAAACACTATTTACGGCACAATCGGCGATGGTATCGAAGTTCTTGACGCTGCAGATATCAACATCCAAGGCAACTTTATCGGAACAGATGTCGCGGAAACAGATCGTGGTGATTTCAATATCGGCGGCAAAGGTATTAACGCCGAAAATGGCGCATTAGACACCAACACAACAATAAGCGGCAACAGGGTTGCTGATACAGTGGGCGCAGGTATTTCCTATACGAAGAGCTTTGCAGGAAACCCTCCGGGTAACACGCTTCTCTTCCAAAACAATGTTCTTTCAGACATTGGCGTAAGAGGAATTGAGCTTTTCCTTAAAAACACAACACCGGGAACCTTCACAGTATCGGGTAACAATATTACCGGCACAGGAAATGATGGTATCTATTTCGACCGCAACCGTGGCGCGGCTGACGTCTTCGACAATACAATCATCAATGCTGGCGCAAACGGTATCCATACACTCTTCTCCTTCGGCGATGTAATAAACCACACAACCATCCGCGACAACACAATAACCGACGCCACCACAAACGGCGTTTATGTAGAGAGAAGCACCTTCGTTGATGTCGGATCTCCAACATCACTTGCTGATGGTAACGTGATCTCTGGCGGTCAAATAGGTATCTATAACCGTGATAGCAACGACACAACAATTCGCTTCAACACCATACGCGACACAACAGCCGGATCATTCCATGACGGGATTCAGGTCCTTGAAGGTGACGATCTTTTAATCGCCGACAACTTGATCGAACGCGTAGGCGGGCACGGTATCTTCGCACAAGCCGCCCTCAACCTGCAGATTGTCGACAACGAGATCAATGACTCCGCGGATCAGGGGATCCGTCTTTTCGGCAACGGAAACAACAACTTTACCATCACTGGCAATGACATCGATGACGCCGGTAAAACCGGTATCTCTGTGGCGGGAGTGTCTGGTGATATCCATGGTCTGATCAGAGATAACACCGTGAACAACACAGGTCATGCAGCCAGTCAGAACGATGATGGGGGTATCTACCTCCAACGCACAATCAATACAACAATAGACCTCAACACCGTTACAAATGTAACAGGTGAAGGGATCCGCATTGGCGTAATCGGTGGCAATGCTGCAACCGACACGTCAGGCAATATAATCGCCAGCAACATCGTGAACAACACAACGCGTGATGGTATCCAGGTTGATAAAAGCACAGGTGTTGAAATCAAGGACAATGCTATCGGCTATACAACTCTCGCAGCAACTACTTCCGCTGGCGATGATAATATCGGCGGCGAAGGCATTGATGTGAATGGTTCCAGTAGTGCCACAATATCCGGTAACAAGATAACGCAAACAGTCGGCCACGGTATTTCTGTGAACCCAAGTGACTTTGTTACAATTACCGATAACTTCATCAGCAATATTGGTAAAGGCGGCGATGCTATTGCTGCGGACGGCATTAACGTGCTGGCAGGCAAAGCGGCGACGATTACCGGCAACACCATTTGGAACACGGAAGCTGACGGCATTGACGTTAATGGCAATACGCCGGACGGTGCTGCGCATCTCCTTGTTAGCGGTAACTTTATAGGTACAAATGCTGCGGGCAATGATCTTGACGATAATAATATCGGTGCGGACGGTATCAAGGTGACAACGTCCCTTGAGGCTGAAATCACAGGCAATACTGTTGTCGATACGTTTGCAAACGGTATTCAGGTTATATCCAGTGATGGCACGAATCTTCTGAACGGCGCACAGGTCACAGGAAACTTCGTTGGCACTAATGCTGCGGGCGATGTATTTGGCGCTGACAATATCGGCGCTAACGGCATTTATATCAACAGCTCCGATTACGCGAATGTAGATGGAAACACGATTGAAGAAACTGTTCTGAATGGTATTCTTGTGAACCCAAGCAGTTTTGTCACAATTACCGGCAATATGATCCACGATATTAATGCGGACGGCATTAACGTGCTGAACGGTCTGGCCGCGACAATTACCGGCAACACGATCTACAGCACCGGCGGTGACGGCATTGATGTGAGCGGTAATGCTCCGGTCTTTGATATAGGCGGCAACCTTATTAATAACCTGCTGATCTCCGGCAACTATATCGGAACGAACTCAGATCATGATTTCTTCGGATGGGGCAATGTTAAGCAGAATGGTATTCTTGTTAATGGCTCTGCCAATGCCAATATTATTGACAATGATGTTTACTATACCCGTTGGGACGGTATCCATGTAGAAAACAGTGCCGACGCAATAATTGACATCAACTATATCCGCAGGGTTTCGGATGATGGCATTGATGTTAGAAGCAGCGACCATGTACGCATCACCGGCAACGACATCGACAACACTGGTGATGACGGCATTAGAGTTCTTTACAGTGATTACGCCTTTATCGATCACAATATCCTCGATGATATTGATGATGAGGGTATCTATGTCTATGACAGCTATTATACAGAAGTTTCCTGGAATGAGATCGAAGACGTCGATGATAAGAACGGTATCTATATCGAGGATAGCGATCACGCCAACATTCATAACAACTATATTGATGAAGTTGAGGATGAGAACGGTATTCTCGTCGAGGATAGCAATGACGTCAGGGTGGTTGATAATCGTATCACTTATATTGATGATGAGAGCGGGATCTATATTGATAACAGTGACCGTGCCTTTGTCTCCGGCAATGAAATTGATGATGTTGATGAAGAAGGGATTTATGTCACAAGCAGTAACGATGTTACGCTCCTGAAAAACACCATTTATGACTCTTGGCGTGGTATTTCGGTTAATAGCAGTCTCCGTACTGTTATCGACCAGAACATCATTTACGACATCAGCAGAGATGCTATCGAAGTAAATGGCGGCCATGGTGTTGATGCAGCCAGCGGTATCCAGATTAAAAATAACTGGATCGGCTTTGAGTTTGATGAAAGCCTTGGTGTTGACGGTGAGTTTGTTTCAGATGGACCTAACAGTATCCGGGGTGAAGGCATTGACGTAAACGGTTCCAACTATGTGAATATTGATGGCAACCACATAACGGCTACGCGCTCCAACGCTATTTCCGTGAACCCGAGCACTTTCATTACGATTGCAAACAACATCATTACGTTTGCCGGGGATAACGGGATCAAAATCCTGAGCAGCCCGAATGCCTCGATCCACGATAACTACATTGACAACACCACTGATGACGGCATTGACGTTGCGTTCAGCGATTTTGCATTGATTGAACGTAATCACATAGGTGAAACAGGTGGTCTCCGGAATATTGGTGATGACGGCATTGATGTTGAAGACAGTGATAATGTTCTGATTGCTGGTAATATTCTTAATAATATTGATGATAACGGCATTGACACTCTTCGTACAAACGGTCTGAGAGTTCTTAGAAACACGATCACCGGCAGCGGAGACAGTACGGGGATTGATATTTTCTCTGGCGTTCAGCTTTTGGTCGATGATAATACGATCAGCGGTTTTAATGACGGTATTGATATTGACACCAGAAACGTTGGTTCTGTCGGCTTTAACCGCACGGTGACGGTTACGAATAACGATGTGACCGGTCTGGGTATGGGGTCTTTCGGAACTGGTATCGAAGTTGATGGTGATAACCTCACTAATCTCGATGTTTCTGACAATGTGAGAATGGTTGACGTTGACGGTGTTATGACCCCGGTTTCCGGTGTCACGGACTTCTATAAAGGTATCGAAGTTGATGTCTATAATAATGACGGCACAAATCTGGAAGCGCATATTGATAGCAACTTTATCAGAGCCAATGAAATGGATGATGGTAGCTTCTACGGTGATTATGGTGTTTATGCCGAGTTTGATGTGAATGGTGATGGTACGATCAATGCGACTGTCGATCATAATATCCTGAACGGTTTTGCTGGCGAAGCTATGGATATTTATGCGGAAACTAATCGCGGTGATCTGACCATCTCTGTCAGCAACAACGAAATTAACGCCTCTAACCATATGGATGATGGCGATGCTTACGGTGATTACGGTCTTGAACTTAATCTGGAATCATATGAGGGCACCATCAATGCCACGATCGACCATAATATGATCGATGGTTTAACATCCGGTTTTGAGTACGGGATCTATGCTGACCTCTATACGGATTACGGTTACATCAATGCCTCCTTTGACGATAATACAGTCACGGCGGGCCTGTATGGCGATACCGGTATTATGGTTGATATATACAATGAGTATGAAGGCGATATAGATGTCACGATTGATCGTAATACGGTCACGGGTTTTGATTATGCCGGTATCTATGCCGATCTTTATACGGATTACGGTTACGTTGATGTTTCGGTTAATGACAATATTGTGACGAGTGTCTTTGGTGATTACGGCATCATGATTTATGCAGAGAGCGATGACGGTGATGTTGACGTTATGATCGATCCGAATACTGTTACTGGTTTTGAGTATGGTATTTATGCCGATGCTGAGAGTTCTTTCGGCACGACAACATTAACCATTATCGACAATATTTTGACTGGAAATGCTGACGGACGTGGTACGGGTATTATGGCCGAGGCCTCCAGTCATCGCGGTGATAGTAATGTGGTTATCAGCCGCAATACGGTTAGTGACTTTGGTAACGGCATTGATACCTATATGGATATCTATTACGGCAACGGTACGCTGGAAATAAATGACAATACGGTTACGGCGCCCGTTACGTTCCCCGAACACTCAAATGGCGGTCTTGGTATTGAAGCCTACCTGATGACCTATAATGGTAATCTGGATGTTGAAATTGATGGCAATGGTGGAGACACCGGTCATGTGAATGGTTTTGCCAACGGTATTTGGGTTATGACGGAAAATGCCTTTGGTCGTGTCGAAGACTCTGCATGGGAGCATAACATTGTTGTTTCTCGTAACAATGTGAATGCCGGTGGTTTCGTGCCAATGATGGATGGCGGTTATGAAGGTGATTATGATGATGACGATAACGATAACGATAACGATAACGGCATCGGTATTCTGGTTCGCGCTATAACGGGCGATTACTACTCTGATGATGAAACCGGCCCTGTTTTTGCCACTGTTGAAGAAAACAATGTCAATGACTTCATCATGACCGGTATTCATACGGAAAACCTGAATGGCGCTGACATCCTGTTCAACAACGTCACGAACAGCGGTGAGAATGGTTTCCATGCTGCGGGGCCTGATAATGGTTCTGTTGTGTTGTCCGGTAACGTCTTTACCAACAATACGGTTGGCGCTTTGTTTGAAAGTGGTGAGATTGACCTGACCGGGCCGACAAACACCTTTAACGGCGGTGACATTGGTATGCTCTTCCGTCCGGCTGAAATGGACGATGACGACTCTCAGGGCGGTCCTCAGGCGCTGGTTGTTGATCCTGACGACGATGATGAACCAATGTTTGCCGATATGAGCCTGGTGAACAACACCATCGGCACGACGGTCTTTAACGGTCAGTCCGAATTCTTTATCGAACTGGATAACGGGGCGTTCTTTAATCCGGGTACACCGACGATCCTGAATGCTTTGAATGCCACATTTAATGGTGTTAATCCGGCATCTCAGGGTGGTTTGCTGACGATACCGCAATTCAATGCGATCGAAGACGGCATCTTCCACTTTACCGATCGTGGTGATCTGGGACTGTTCTTCTTCGGTATTGGTCTGCCGTTTATTGATCAGGAAGATATCTTCCGCGCTATTGGACCGTTTACGCCTCCTGAAGGTGGCTTGAGCGTTACATTGACAGGCTTGCCGGTTGTTCCGGGTGTTGGTGGCGCCGCGTTCTTTGCCAATCTTGAGCCTGCTGCCGGTGAAGGAGAAGAGGGCACGGCCGAAGATGTTGCTGATATTGAACCTGCTGCCGGTGGAGAAGAGGTCTCTTGCTGGGCCGATGCCGTAGCCGGTGCCGGTGCCGGTCAGACTGTGAACTTTAGCTTTGGCGCTGGTCTGGAAGCTGCAATCAGTGGCGCAGCAGGCTGTGAATTGAGCGGTCTTTAATACGACTGATTACGTCACAGATTAACAATTATATGGAAGGCCCCCGCTATTCAGGCGGGGGTTTTTCTTATGGGGTTAGCTTCTTTTTTTGAGGTCTTATTGTGTGTTGATTGTATTTTTGGGTAATAAAAGCCAATAACGGCCCTGGGACTTCATTTTTCCAGCCAGATATTCGGCACGTTTGCCGTGGCCCCAGAAGACATCACCGCGCACAGCACCGCGTATAGCGCCGCCCGTGTCCTGTGCAATCATCAGGCGCCGTAGTTGGTTTTCTTCGGCCACCGGTGGTTCGATATCAACCCATATAGGTACGCCGTAAGGAAGACGACTGCGGTCTATAGCCAGTGAACGACGCGGTGTCAGGGGAATGCCTTCTCCGCCGAGAGGGCCTTTATTTTTTAATTCTCTGAAGAAAACATATGAAGCATTTGTGTTCATAACCTCGGAGGCTTCGCCGGGGTGTGTTTTAAGCCATGCCCGGATGGATTGAAGCGAGACGTTATCTTTTTCGATATGACCGCGATGAATGAGTTCCCGCCCTATGGCATAATAAGGGTGCCCGTTTTGCCCGGCATAGCCGACACGCATAAAATCACCATTACTAAGCTTCACCCGGCCTGATCCCTGAATATGAAGGAAAAAGGAGTCAACGGGGTCATCTACCCAGACCAGAGGCTGTGCCTTTTTCTCCGTTAATGAACCATTTTCAATGGCTTGTCGGTCTTCGTAAGGTTTTAGTTTACCGTTAGTGACACGACCGGCAATCCGCTCGCCGCGCAGATGGTCCCGGAATTCACCAAGATCAACCATAACAAGGTCGTCGGGTCGGGCCAGAAGAGGGTATTGATAGGGGCCGGATCTTTGTAAAGCACCGTTCAGAGAGGCTTCATAGTAACCGGTAAAGAGGCCCTTATCTTTTCGCCCGGACATGGTGGCTTTCCATGGTGTAAACCAAGTTTCGAAAAAAAGACGAGCGTCCTGAGGTGTGGCCGCTGCGATTGATGGCATAGCCTGACAGGCGGGTTGCCAGTCACCATATGTTCCGCCAATACCGTCCGGGCCGAAAGATTGCGTCGGCTTTTTCTTTAAAATACGGGCGCAGGAATGGCTAAAAGCATTCAAAGCTGCTTTATGATTGTCCTGTGTCCAGCCCGGCAGGTTTTTGAAATGGGCCGGCTCTATTACTAATGGCGCTTTTTCAGGGTCAACGGCCGCGCAGGAAGATAGAAAGACAGAAAAAATGAGAATGAACAGAAATCGCATTGTTTATTTATTATCCGTTTCCGGGACTGTGGAACCTGAAATTTCATCTTCGTCATCTTCGCGGGTCTCGCAGACCAGCCAGCGTGGATCGCGGGCATTGGTTTCTTTTGTAAAGGTCCACAAATCAATGGTTTCTGTGACACGGTCAGGGTCACCGGAAATTATTTTATCATCAGCATCACGTGTAACACTGGTTTCATCGGCGACAAAGCGAATGGTAACGAAGGCTGATTTACCCTTTAAGTCGGCATAGACAACTTCTGTGCGGCGAATAGCGTGAATCTCAATACTGCTTTGTTCGTTGCTTTTTTCACGGGCGGTAAGGGCTGTATCAAAGCTTTTATAAACGGGTGCAGTCAAAAGATTGCCCAATGTTTCCCTGTCTCCGGCAGAAAAGGATTCAATAATGATAATAAAAGCGTCTTGTGTGCCTTTTAGAAAGGGCAGGAGGTTAAATTGACGATCCGCACGGGCAATTTCTACGAGGCCTTGTTCTGCGGCTTCAGTGCCAATTGACATGTTTTTTTCAAGTTCCGATATGAAATCATCGGTTTGTTCAGAAGGTATATTTGTTACGGGAGCGGCTTGCCCGGCTGTTTTTTCCGGCGCAGAAGACGTGAAGAGGTTTGGACGCTGTGGCTCATCGCCGTGACGTGTTCCCAAAATGCTCCGTAACCAGAAAACCAGTCCGGCCGCGACGAGCGCATAAATTAAAATATCGGCAGGCACATGAAAATCCTTATGTTTTTCTATATTTCCATTTTAACACAGATCACGTATATACTTCATCTATACACTGGAAAAGGTTTCGAATTTCTACAATAGCCCTATCATTTTCAAGAGCAAGGCCCGTTATGCCATTCTTAATCATATTTATTATCATTCCGTTAATTGAAGTCTATCTTTTTATCTCTGTCGGAGAAAAAGCGGGCATTACAGCGACGTTGTTTCTTTGTGTTTTGACAGCTTTTATTGGCGCCGTTCTTTTGCGGCAACAGGGTTTAAAGACCTTGCTTTCTGCCCGCAATGCCACGGAACGTAATGATTTTCCTCTTCATGAATTATTTGACGGCATATGTTTGGCTATAGCGGGCGTTACATTAATAACCCCCGGATTTTTTACGGATGCCATAGGGTTTATGCTGCTTGTTCCAGTTTTTCGTACATGGTTGCGTCGACGTTTGGTTTCCCATTTTAACATTCCCATGCCGGGTGATTTATCTTCCGGGACTTCCGGGAGTCAGGATTATGATGTGATTGAGACAGATTTTGAGAGAGTGGACGATGATGAAAATCGTTGAGAATCAAAGGTTTTCGTGATAACAAGCTCGTGATTTATTTTTTTTAAAGGGAGCGGAATATGGCCGAAAAAAAGACGAAATCAAAAAAGGGTAAAGTGGCAGAATCAGCCTCACTCCCCCCCATTGAAGATATTTTAAAGGCGGAACAGGAAAAAATCCGTCTGGCGAGCAATACGCCCGTTGTTATTCATGCCCAGTATATAAAGGATTTATCCTTTGAAAACCCGAATGCACCGGGTGTTTTTTCCGATGCGGGAAAGCCTGTCATGGATGCGAATTTTTCCATGGATGCCAAAAAGCTGGACGTCAAAGAGCATGAAAATCTTTATGAAGTATCCCTCGGTATTCATGTGGTGGCCAAGCGCGCAGATGTTGTGGCGTTTATTGCTGAAATTGAATACGGCGTTATGGTGTCTTTGGGAGATGTGCCGGAAGCCCAGCACCATCCCCTGCTTTTGATTGAAATGCCGAAATATGCCTTTCCTTTTGTACGTCAAATTGTTGCTAATCTGACGCAACAAGCGGGTTACATGCCTCTTTTGTTGTCGCCGGTTAACTTTAAGAATTTTTATATGCAGCAATTCGGAAAAAAGATTCAGGAAGATGCGGTAGCTACAGGTGCGGCAAAAGCCTAATCACGCCATATCGGATCTGTTAGTTCTTCCAGCATGCTCGCGTGGGCGGTCAGTTCTTCTTTTTCCGGTTGATGGGGGCGCGGCTCCCTGAAGGTACGGCTTTGTTCGGCCTGTGCAGATATTAGGGTTGATTGCTTGTTGTTGCTTTCTTCGTTTACCAGACCGAGCCCATGTTGCCGTCCGCCCAGTAATTCCAGATAAACTTCGGCCAGAAGTTCGGAGTCCAGAAGGGCGCCGTGTAATTCGCGATCTGAGTTATCAATGCCAAAACGACGGCAGAGTGCGTCCAGATTGGCAGGGGAACCGGGGAATTTTTGCCGCGTCATAAGCAATGTATCGACGACGTTTGTCATAGAGAGCGCTTTGTGGCCGACGATTTGTAATTCGGCATTTAGGAACTTCATGTCAAAGGCAGCATTGTGAATAACCAATGTGGCATCGCCGATAAACTTCAAAAAGCCATCATAGATTTCTGAAAAAACAGGCTTATCTTTCAAAAAACCATCATTAAGGCCGTGTATGGCAATGGCTTCAGCAGGAACACCCCGTTCCGGGTTGATATACTGATGGTATGTTTTACCTGTTGGCACATGGTTTTCCAGCTCCAGGCAACCAATTTCAATGAGCCGGTGACCGTCTATCGGGTCCAGACCTGTTGTTTCGGTATCAAGTACGATTTCACGCATTGCTTTTTATCCATTCTGTTAAAAATAGGTCAGTCTGAGACTCTAATATAGCAGCATATTTATGCGTGTCTTGTCTGATTTTTTTAGGATTAATTGTTTTTTCTGCGATAAGGGCGGCGGCATGAACCAGCCAGTTATCCAGCATGTAGGGCGTAATTTCCGGGTGACTTTGCAGGGCCAGTGTATTTTTTTTATAGGAAAAAGCCTGATTTTCGTATTGGGCACTGGAGGCCAAAAGGCAGCAATGATGGGGCAGGTCAAATGTATCACCATGCCAATGCAGCATGTTTGTCTGGGAGGCATCCAGATAGCGCATAGGTGTTTTTAAGCCGGCCTCATTAACGCTTAAGGGAAACCAGCCCCGCTCTTTGCCTTGTTTTCCGGGATAAATATCAGAACCAAGTGCTTTGGCTATGAGTTGTGCGCCAAGACATAGACCCAGGGTGGGCCGGTCTTTTTCCAGCCTTTGTTTGAGGATAGAAATTTCCTGCTTTAAAAACGGGTAATCATCAGCCTGATAAACGCCCATGGGGCCGCCCAGAACAATAAGAATATCCGGCTGATTAGGATCAAAGTCGGAAAAATCTTCATGAAATGTATCAATAATATCGTATGTGACATTGCTTCGGTTCAAAGTTTTTTCAAGAGAACCAAGGCTATCGAGAATGGTGTGGCGGAATATGGCGGCTTTCATTCTTTTGTTCCTGTTTTTCAAGCGCGGCAATTATTTGTTTCAGGTCATTGCGGGTGTGTTCTTCTCCCTTATCGCTGGGAACAATAAAATCAGACTTTTTGCATTTTTCTTCATCGGGCATTTGCCGGGATAACAGGAAGTCAAAATAGTCTTCACTCATGCCGGGACGATTCAGAACGCGTTGTTTTTGTACGGCTGCTGCTGCTGTTACGCAAATCGTTTGATCGAGTCGTTTTTCCGCGCCGGTTTCAAAGAGAAGGGGGATATCAAGCACAATAACTTTTGCGTTTTTCGTCCTATGGAGATCTATAAATTTTTGTTGGGCTTGCTGTACCAGAGGGTGAAGAACGGCCTCCAGCGCATCCCATTTTTTAGTGTCCTGCCCCAGACTATCGCGCAATATTTTACGGTCTATGCATTTGTTGATGTCATCGTAAGACTCAGGGCACAAAGCGGCAACAGCCTCTATGGCGGCATCATTTTTTCCCAAAAGATCATGAACAGCTTCGTCAGCACAATGTACGGGGATGTCCATCGCCCGCAGCATATTGGCTGCTGTTGTTTTCCCCATGCCTATTGAACCTGTCAATCCTGCAATAATCACTGTAAGTGTTCCCGAATTTTTTTCTGCAATTCTTCTGTTATTTCCGGCTTAAGACCAAACCAAGCTTCAAAAGCCGGGCGTGCCTGATGAAGTAACATACCGATGCCGGTTACAATATTATTACCGCGTGTTGTGGCTTTCCGCAATAAATCTGTTTCGTGCGGTGCGTACACAATGTCATACACAGTGGATGTTTTTGGCAAATACTGTAAATTTAAATCCAGATTTGGCTGTCCTGCCATTCCCAATGATGTTGTGTTTACCAGCAAATTTGCGTTTTTTGCCGCTTCCTCTCTTTCTTCCCAGTTTACGATGTCTAATGTAAAATCTTGCGCAAGCTCTTCCGCTTTTCCCCGTGTCCGGTTGGCAATACGAATTGCCGGGACGCCTTCTTTCTGTAGCGCATAAATGACCGCGCGTGCAGCACCGCCTGCGCCCAAAACAAGTGCGGGGCCGGCTGTGAGGTCAAAGTCAGGGTTTGTTTCTTTGATGTTTTGGACGAAACCGAAAGCATCCGTATTTTTGCCGTGAAGCCGGCCATCTTCTTTAACCACGACGGTGTTGACAGCCCCGATAGTCCGGGCTGTTTCATCAAGGGTGTCGCATAATGCTATGATGTCCTGTTTGTAGGGGAGGGTAACGTTGAACCCGGCATAGTTTTGCTCTACCAGATGCAAAACGGCGCTTTTCAGTTTTTCCGGCAGGATTTCATGGATTGTGTAGCGGCCTCGTAAGCCGTAATAATGAATCCATTCATTATGAATGAGAGGCGAAAGGGAGTGTTCGACGGGATAACCAATAAGTCCGGCGCGTATCGTATCGGTATTGTCTGTCATGGCCCGCACCCCTGTTCTCGCAGGAAGCTTAAAAGCGGCAACAGAGGCATGCCGCGTACGGTGAAATGATCGCCCTCTACATTATCAAACAGCCATGCGCCGATTCCCTCCAGTTTATAACATCCAACGCAGGATGTGAGGGCTTCTTCTTCTTTTTCGATATAATGCTCCAGAAAATCATCGCCGAAGTTATGCATGGTCAGGTGTGCGCTGTCACAATATTGCCAGAGTGCCTTCCCGTTTTGAACGACGCAAACGGCAGAAATCAGGGTGTGTGTTTTCCCTCGCAAGGTTTTTAGATGGTGTTGCGCTTCTTCTTTTGTGTCGGCTTTGGAAAAAATTCTCTCTTCAAAGGAAAGCAGTTGATCTGCACCAATCACCAAAGCGTCCGGGTTTTGTGCAGAGACAAATAATGCTTTTTCTTGTGCTAAGGCGGCGGCAAGCTTATCCGGTGCGCTGTCCGAAAATTTATTTTCGAAATCCCGTTCGTTGAGAGAGGCCGGAATAACGTCAAAAACCAGTCCGGCATTTTTCAGCATATCCCTGCGGGCTTCACTCTGTGATGCCAGAATGAGAGGTTTCACAGGGCTAGGTCCTGTTGATCGGCATGAGTGCGGCGGTGTTGTAGCAAAAGCTGTATTTCAGCAGATGTTTCCTCGATAGAACGACGGGTGACGTCAATAACAGGCCATCCCTGTTTTGTAAAAAATCGACGCGCTTCTTTTATTTCCTCCTGTATTTGTTCCGGGTCGAGATATGTGTTTTCGCTGTGTCGGTGGTCTTTATTTTCTTCCGTTTTCAGGCGGTTGCGGCGGATATGGATCAGGCGGTCCGGCGATTCTGTCAGTCCTACAAAAAGCGGCCCCTTCCCTTTTATCTGTAGGAGCTTCTCCGGAAAGGGCAGGTTAGGTACATAAGGTATGTTGGCCGCCTTAATACCGCGCCGTGCCAGAAAAATACAGGTCGGAGTTTTAGAGGTGCGGGATACGCCGATCAGGATAACATCGGCATCTTCTATACCATCCAGATTTTGGCCGTCATCGTAGGACAGAGCAAAATCAATGGCATCGACCCGGTGGAAATAGGCATCATCCAGCGCATGTTGCAGTCCCGGTATTCCTTTGCTGGGCAGGCCCAGATAGGCCGATAGGCCCTTTATAAGGGGGTCCAGAACCGGCATGCAGGGTACTTTAAGTTCCTCACATTTTTTTTGGAGGTTTTTGCGCAAAGTTCTATCAACCAGTGTAAACAGGACCGGGCCGGGATAGTCGGCTATATCCTCTATCACGCGATCAAGTTGTTTTTCCGTGCGGACCAGAGGCCAGAATCGCTCAACCGGGTCAATATGATCAAATTGCGCGAGGCAGGCTTTGGCTAGCCCCTGTAAGGTTGTTCCTGTCGCATCGGAAATAAGGTGAAGGTAGAAATGTTTAGGGTCAGTCAAATTTAACATCCGGGGCTTTGCGGATGGCATCTTCCAGTCCATCTTCCAGTTCAAAAAAGGCTTCCGTATGAAAGCCGAATGTTTTGGCGATCATGTTGGCCGGGAATTGCTGAACAGCGGTGTTCAGTTCGTTTGTGGCGCTGTTGAAGAAACGGCGGGCGGCGGCTATTTTATTTTCGATATCGGACAATTCGGCCATAAGCTGCCGAAAATTTTGGTCAGCCTGTAAGTCCGGATAATCTTCTGCAACGGCTAACAGGCCCATCAGAGCGCCACCCAGAAGGCCCTCGGCTTTAACGCGCCCCTCTCCCGCGCCCTCTTCTTTTCCGACTTGCGCGCGCGCATCTGTTACATTTTGAAAGACGTTTTTTTCATGACTGGCGTAACCTTTTACGGATTCAATGAGCTGTGGCACAAGATTATAGCGTTGTTTGAGCTGTACATCGATGTCGGAAAAGGCGTTATGGCGCGTCTGGCGTAAGGCAACCAGACGGTTGTACAATATGATTGCCAACACGACGGGAATAGCAATGAGTATAAGAAGCCAGCTCTCCATAATAAAATTCTCCCAGTCTACTTGGAAATGATAATTCTGAATGACAGTGTAACAGATTTTTTTCAGGAATCACGCTCTAAAGCGCTTCTTCAATGAGCTGTATTTGCTGTTCAATATCAATCGGGCAAAAAGACATGACTTCAAGATCACGGTCTTCATAGGCGTTTTGATCGGGATGTTTTTTAATCCAGTTTTCTGCGGTTTTGTCACGTTCAAACAGTAAAGTTTCAATTTGAGGACGAAACAGGCGAATCATGCTGCTTACCCATAAATTGACAGGCCAGCTTGGCCAAGCGTGGTCTATTTCAAATAGATCCAGCATGCGAATAACATCCTCAGCCTTATACCATGTTTCACCAGTGACCCAGCGATTGGTCGTGAAGAGGTTAATCGGGCGGCCATATTCGTCCATACCTATACCAACAATGTGACTGAGCATGTCGTTTATACTCTGTTTGGGGTCCATATCTTGAACAGGCAGGGGGGCCATGTCATCTTTCATGCCTTTTGCGCGCAGAAAAGTATGGAAATGACCGTGCTCGGGGTTGTGAATGTACTCCGGATCATCTGTTTTCGGATGGGCATGGAAGTAATATTGCGCGTGACTATGTGTGTCGTGCACGTCTTTTTCCGGTAGATGGTTCCATTCCAGAAATTCATCCGTAAAACGCAGAAGCTCGCTGACGATATTTTGGTTTGTGTTTCCCAGAACGCGCTGACACTCCAGAATCATATCCCCGGCTTCGCGCATAGACTCAAGCCTTTCGTGTGGTAAATCACTGAATTCTGTTTTTTTCTTCTGCGATGCCATGGTCTGCATTTTATACCTCATTTGATCCTGAAAATGGAAAGAAAACGCACTATAGCTTCATAATGGTCCGTATTCATTATGACTTTTTGCCGCATGAAAAAAGGCGCGGGTTTTAAACCGCGCCTTTTGACTGAGATTACGAGTTCTTTAGTGTGGGCGTCCCCATTTTTTCTTTTCATGAGGGGCGCAAGGATTGCAAGGATGAGCTGCTTCACAAGGTGCGCATGGATTATGCCCTGCACAGGGGTTTGCCGCGCCACAAGGTTCACAGGGGTTAACTGCTGCACAGGGGTTATGTGCTGCACAAGGGTTCGCCGCACCGCAAGGATGGGCCGCTGCGCATGGATTATGGCCCGCACAGGGGTTTGCCACACCACAAGGAGAGCAAGGATGAGCTGCTGCGCATGGATTATGTGCTGCACAAGGGTTCGCCGCACCGCAAGGGCTCATCGCGCCACAAGGATTACAAGGGTGACAGGGATTGTGTCCCGCACAGGGATGGGCATGTTTTGCCATGCAGGGGTGTTTTCCCGCGCAGGGGTTATGTGCTCCACAGGGCGCTGCCAATGCGGCACCGGCGGATAGTCCTGCGGCTGTAACCATGCCTAAAATAGCTGATCTTTTAGCGGTACGGACTGTGTCTTTTCCTTTACGGACAAGGATATTGCTCTTCATTATGTCGGTCTCCTCAATAATCTTATAAAATTCAAAAAAAGGCGATTTCCCAATTTTTAAGGAAACGCGCTTTATTTACCAGAGAATGAATATACATTTTTTTGTATGGCTGGCTAGAGAATCTTTTGTCAGGAAAGATGTTGGGTTACTATCAATACGCAAGAATGTAAAAATTTTGGAGACCATTTACTTATGAGCCTTTTTACTTCGGACCGTTTTGCCAGTGCTTCTGCATCGGGTACAGATTGGCGTGACACGGCTCGGCAGGTTTTGGAGAAGCTGGAAAGTGTATCAACAGAAGGCGCCCGCTTTAATCTTGGTTTCATTTATATAACCGATAATCTGGTGGCGGATGCGGGCAGCATTCTGACTCTTTTTCGGTCTGTGATGCAAATTGAACATTGGGTCGGTTCTGTTGCCCTTGGTCTTTGTGCGACAGACAGGGAATATGTTGATGAGCCGGCTATTGTTGTCATGGTGGGCTGCTTTGACCCCGATGATTTTTGCGTTTTCCCCCCCGTTGATCTTGATATAGATCCCGCGGCACGAATTTTGGCGCCATGGCTTGATAAAATAGACCCGATGCTGGCGATTGTGCATGGCGATTCTACGTCTGCTACTGATCCGGCCAGAACTCTACAGGAGCTGGCGCAATTGACCGGCGGGTTTATAACAGGGGGTCTTTCATCTTCGCGGACGGACGATGTCCAGTTTGCTGATAATCTGGTGCAGGGTGGTGTTTCCGGTGTTCTTTTTTCTCAGGACGTTAAGGTTTTTACGGCTTTAACACAGGGTTGTACGCCTGTTGGGTCATTGCACACTATTACACGCTGCGAAGATAATGTGGTTATGGAACTGGACGGCCAGCGGGCTTTTGATGTTTTTACGGCGGATTTAAAAGCAATGGCAGCGGAGAAAACAGGAAAGGTGCCTGATGAAATTAGCTTGAGGCATGAAATAGAAGCGGCTCTGCCGTTTGATGAAGGCGATGGGGTTTTCGGGCCGGACGATATTTTTGAAGGTGAAGTCCATGTTGCTTTTCCTGATTTTGGCACAGATCAGGGAAATTATACGGTACGCAATGCTCTTGGTGTTGATTCGGATAAAGGTTGGATTGCTGTAGCAAAAGAGGTGTATAACGGTGATCATATGATGTTTGTACGCCGTGATGATGAAACGGTGCGTGCCAGCCTTTCCCGTATGTTGTTGGACCTAAGGGAGCGCGTGCAAAAAGAAACGGGCACGTTTGCCCCCCGGGGTGCTGTTTATATTTCCTGTGTGGCTAGGACGTTTTCTGATTTTGGAAATGGCCCCGGTGGTGAGATGGCTTTGGTACGTGAGATTATAGGTGACGTTCCCCTTGCGGGGTTCTACGCTAATGGTGAAATTTCGAATCATCGGTTGTATGGTTATACTGGTGTCCTTATATTATTTGTTTGAACTGAGAGGTTTGCCGATGCGCTTTATTCGTTTTTTAGCAGTTTTGATTTTGTCGGGTGTTTTTTTTGTAGGCCCGGTCTTGGCGCAGGGTGGTTCTTTGAAGGCCGCGCCGGATTTGCCTGCGCCATTGCAAACCCTTGCTAATGAGGGGGCGCAGATTCGCTATCTGGGGAATCGTCATGGGTTGGATGGTTGGATTACCATCAAAGGCGGGCAGGAGCAGTATTTTTACGTTACTGAAGACGGTGAAGCCATGTTAATGGGTTTGTTGTTTAATAAAGACGGCAAACTCATCACATTGCGGCAGGTTAAAGCCCTTCAGGAACAAAGCGGCGATGTTCTGGATTTATTTGCTGTGGACGCGCCCTCTGAATCACTCTTGCAGGAGACGGTGAAGAAAAAGACGGCGTCTCAGTTTAAAACATCGGCAGAGCGTCTGTTTGAGGACGTAGAAAACAGCAACTGGATACCGTTGGGCAATGTGAAGGCGCCTGTTGTTTATAGTTTTGTTGATCCGCAATGTCCCCATTGCCATGCGTTTATGGGTGATTTACGGGATAATTATATTGAAAACGGTTTGGTTCAGTTGCGTATAATTCCTATTGGCCTTCGTCCGGAGACAAAGGCTCAGTCCGCCTTCTTGTTGGCGGCGCCGGGGCCTCAGAATCGTTGGTACAGACATCTTGATGGGGATGTTAAGGCTCTGCCCGTTATTAATGATATTAACCAACAGGCGGTAGAGCGGAATATGGCTATTATGCAGTCTTGGCAGCTTGATTCAACTCCTTTGAGTGTTTATAGGGCTTCAAACGGTCAGGTTAAAATTATACAGGGCCGGGCCGGCAATATAGTTGATTTGATTGATGATTTGCCGCGGAATTGAGGAATGAGAGTGATGATTTATAGAGAAATGGATTGATGGACGATCGTACTGCCTTTTTGGTTCAGATACTTGAGAAGCTGGGCGCGCCTCTTATGGCGGCCGTTGGTGAGGTTTCCTGTCGTCGTCCGGAAAATGGCGATGAAGAGTCCTCTCCGCAGGAGGCTGAGCGTGTGGCGGTGCTTTTGTCTAAATCTGTGCAGGTTGGTGTTTCTTTATCCGATTCTTTGGATTTAAAGGATGCGGATGATTCTTCCCGTCTTGCTTTGACGGTGCTTGCCGGGTCGTTGGTGGCCGGTCAGTATAAGCTGACAGGACAGGTTCCCGGAGATCAGGATATAAAACGTCTTGTTGTGGCGTTGGAGGCCGTTTTAAGCTTTGCTGATAATTTTGTTCCGGCGGCTGACGCTGTGGCGCAGCTTAAAAATCTAGAGGCTGGCGATGTGTTTTTTGATGAAAGCCAGGCTAATCTTCAGTATGTGGGAGCGTTGATTCCTGTTGTAAATGTTGTCGCAGCCTTTTCTTTTGGTCAACCGGAAAACAAGCTTCTTCAGGATGTGGCGGGCCGTCTGGTGGCTCGCGCTGAATCTGTTCGTCTGTCTTTGTTAGGAGATGGGGGATCGGATGAAGGGTTGAAAAGGGCGGCGTTGCAAATTTTAAAAGGCTTGGTGGTTTTGTATGTTCAGTGTCACAAAATTGAGATGGAGCGCCTTACTACACTGGACGAAAAGGAAAAAACAGAGACTCAGGAAGGCAGTGTTTCATCAATAGACAGGGTTTGGGGTTTATTTGAAGTGCGGGCAGCAATGTTAGAGGTTCTTGGTAAAAGCACGATACAGGGTGATGTGGGGGTGGTTGAGTCGGTATCTGAGTCTCAGCTTGAATCCCCGTCTGAATTAAAGCCTGTTGAGGGGGCTGTTTTATCGGAGCCCGTTTCTCCGCCGCAGGAAGAGGGGCCACCGACTCCTGAGCAAAGTTCTGTCCCGGACGAGATTCCACAATCTGCTAACCCCATGTCCTTTTTTAAGCCCGGAGCCAAAAACCAAGGTGATTCAACCGAAGAGAAAGAGGAGGCCGGATAAATGGGAAAGATTATTGCAGCTTGTCTTCTTTTGGCGGCCCAAACTTATGAAGTGCCTCCTGCTGTGTTGTTGGGTATTTATCAAGTTGAAGGAGGGCAGGTTGGGCAGGAGGTCGGTCCTAACGATAACGGTTCTTATGATTTGGGCCCTATGCAGATTAATACGCTATGGATGCCGGAGTTGGCGGTTAACTGGGGAGTTAGTGTTTCAAAGGCGCGGCAGTGGGTTCGTGAGGACCCTTGTACCAATGTTGGTGTGGCCGCCTGGATTTTGCGCCGTCACCTGAACGAGACAAAGGATCTTTCCTATGCTATTGCCCATTATCATTCACGTACACCTCGTTATGGCCAGCCTTATAAAAGGCGTGTTATTTCATCTATGAAACGTCATGGCTTGGTCAGGGTGGTTGACGCCCGATGAATGGAAAATAAACGGAACTGGTGATAGTTTCGTTATCTTGAAAATGGCGTCTTGTTCTCTTGTGTGTGAGAGGCTAATTTGATAGGCGGTGTCTTTATGTTTAAGGCACGCTGCTTTACTGCTTCTTTGTTTGGGGTTTTAATTATGGTCCGTTTTTCCTTTCCGGGGTTTCTGCTGCTCTTGTTTTTTGTGGCCGGGTGTACGTCAAACGGCCCTTTTCGGGGAGATAATCCACAGTTGGTGGCTTCCCCTGATAAGGTTTCTTTGATGTTGGCTGAGGCTGCGGATCGTGCGTCGCTTGCTCTTGAATCCCTTGCCGCAGTGGAACAGGCTCGTTCACCGGGTGTTGCTGTTAGTCCGATTGTTGATGCGCCGACTGAACTGAGCCGTGCGATTACGGTTAATTGGGTCGGGCCCGTTGAGCCTATTGCTAAAACGTTGGCTGATCGTGCCGGTTATAACTTTATGTCTGTAGGCAATCCACCGCCGGTGCCTATTGTTGTTTCTGTTGATGTTGAGAATAAGCCCGTTATAGATGTTTTGCGCAGTTTGGGGCTGCAGCTTGGTGTGCGGGCCGATATTAAAGTGGACGGTCAGCGTCGTGTGGTTGAGGTTCATTACGCCCCCAATACAGGATTAAGTGTAGGAGGATAGCCGGTATGTTGACACGAAGTCCTTTTTCTTTTGTTTTTGCAATATTGATGTTGATGTTTTGTATGGCGTGGAACTCGCCGTTGGCGGCCAATGATAGCGCTGACCCATCAAAACCTCCTATGAGAACGGATTTGGAAAATATCCCTAAATTAAATGTGATTGCCGATCAGGAAGAGGGGCTACCATTTGACATCCGTGCTGAAGCTATGCGGGAAGCTGCTCTTTCTTACGGTGCGCGGGGTGGCTTATCTTGGCGAACATATCAAATTCGGCAGGATATGGATAAACGTTCTTCCTCTATGGATAAGGTTTTTGATTTTCGCCAGCTTTTAATTCCCGCACCGTCTGGTTTACTGATTGAACCACCGGTTATTTCTGAAATGTTAAATGCTATGATTGTCGATAGTAGTGGTCTGGAAGCTGCGGTAGCGGATAGGGTTTATGATATTAACGCTAATGCACGGATCATTACTGCCCCCCGCTCCTGGCGCAACTATTTGGAGCGTGATTGGGGAGAGGTTACCCCTCCCCCTGACATTCTTCGCCCCAACGATGAAGTGGAGCGTGAAAAATGGGTTATGTGGGTTCGTGAGGGATGGGACAAAGGCGTTGAGCAAGCCAATGAGATTTTTCAGGAAGATTTGAATGAAATGACGGCAGATTATAGTGGTATGGTTCGTTACAGGGCGCTGTTGGCGCAGGGGATGGTCTCTCCACCTTATACATTACAGGTGGATCGTGGTGTAACGGGTGGTGGAAATGAGATGAGAGTTGGTGATAGGGCCGTGCAGATTACGGGTTTACCAGCACTGATAGCGGGAACGGAAACATGGAAACCCGCAAGCCGGTAAGCCTTTTAAAGGGAGAAGATAACAAGGGCGTAACTTGGCCCGATGAGCCGAATCGTTTTGCGGAGCATCATATCGATCCTTTCTTATTATGGTCGGTTAAGAAAGATTCGTCAGATATTACATTTCAGTCAGACAGACCGGCTTATAATGAAATAGATGGTGTTCTTTATCCGGCGACTTTTCGTCCCCTTGATAGTGCGGATATGCAGGCTATTCTGCATAAAATATATGGACCAGAGGCTTTGGCGCGTTTGGCTTCTGGGACGGATTTAGACTTATCCTATGAGGTGAGGCCGGATCGTTATACGCGGATTCGTTTCCGGGTTAATATTACAGCGATTTTATCCCGTGGCCGTGATGCGGCTCAAGTGACTATGCGGGTTTTGCCTAATGAACCCCCCACTATGGATGATCTGAATATTGAGGATGATATAAAAAATCATTGGGCTCCGCGTCAGGGTATGGTGATTATTACCGGGCCTACGGGGTCTGGTAAAACAACGTTGCTGGCCGCCGGCTGTCGCATGTTGTTGGAGCGCCCGCATGGCTGCGGGAAAATGCTGACCTATGAGGCGCCGATTGAATATGTTTATGACGCTATAAAAAGTCCGCGATCACTGGTGTCGCAGACTGAAATCCCGCGCCATTTGCCAGATTTTGCCCGCGGTGTCAGGAATGCCTTGCGGCGTAAACCGGAAATTATTCTGGTGGGTGAGTCAAGGGACCGAGAGACGATTGCCGCGTCCATTGAAGCGGCTCAAACAGGGCATACGGTTTATACAACAACGCATACAATTGGTGTTGCCGCGACGATACAGAGAATGGTCTCTACATTTGGTACGGATGAGCGGTCAGAGCGTGCTTATTCATTAATGGAAACAGTGCGGATGATTTGTACACAAGCGCTTGTGCCCAAGGTGGGTGGGGGGCGTATGGGAATCAGGGAGTGGATGAAATTTCCCGATGAGGTACGAGAAAAACTGATGGACATGGATTACAGAGAATGGAGTGTAAATTTACAACGTATGCTGCCTAATTATGGCCGCTCAATGGCAGATTCTGCGCTGCTTGCTTTTGAAGCCGGTGATATAGACAGACGTTGGTATTTGTTGCTTGCTGCGAGCACGGGTGGCGGCTCATAAGTGTAATGATAGCAAATTTTTAACTATTATCTGTTTCAAATGGTAGAGATGGAAAGAATGTAGTTGTTGTAAAGTTTTGAGGGATGATGCCATGGGATCAAGCCAAGATGATACAGAAGAGGAAAGGGCGCATTGGCATTGGCGTAATTCAATGCGGCCCGCCCGGTTTTTTAATCTGGATGCCCGTGCCGCTTTACCTTTTTGCCTTTTGCTTTTTTATGCCCGGCTTCATACGCTTATCTTTACAATTTTGATCACGGCTATTTTTTACTTGTTAGAACGTAAGGGCCTTACTTTTCCGGCGGCTTTGCGATCATTGCGTCTTTGGTTTGTTGGCCGTGATAGGTCTGCTTGGCCCACATACAAGCGGCGCCGTATGAGAGATTATGGTTGATCAAACTGTTCTGTAACTTTTTTTTCGTATAAAAACCAGTATTTTTAAGCTTCGCGCTTGTCATTTTGCAGTAAGCATTTTAGGGTCAAAACTCGTGATCGTGCTTTTGTGAAGTCAATAGGATGCGTTGAAGACGAGAGGTTTGAGTTATGCTGGGAAAAGGTAAGAAGCCTGTTTTGGGGTTTTTAGAGTTGTGGCCAGAGTTGAGATTTGTTTTTTTTCTTTCCTTTTTAGGAGTATTTCTGTTGGCGCCTGTTTCTGTTCGCGCAGGATTTGAATGGACACCCTCTTCAACAAAAAATGTTACGGAGGCCGTTTCTCCGACGTTAATGCCTGTTCCTGTGATGTCAGAATCTATACATGATGTGGGTATTATAGATGTCCCTCCCATGAATTCTTCTCCTGAAATCGATGCGCGGCCTTTATGGAATGGCGTTCCCGAACAATTGACAGATGATTCTGAACCCGTTCCTTTTTTCTCTGATTCCGGTGTTTCGACAATTTATGAGGATAAGTCTTCTTATGAAGAGATTGTGGGATTTGGTAATGATATTCCCCTTGCCTTGGCGATGAATCAGATTATTCCGCCTGGCTATTCCTATTCTTTTGATTCTACGGTGGATCCGGGTCTTAGGGTGTCTTGGAACGGTGGTAAATCGTGGGATGTTGTTTTAACGGAGTCGCTCGCGCCTTTTGGGTTTGATGCCCTTGTAACTGCTAGGACTGTTGTGGTGCATCCGCTTGTTTCCGATATTTCGGCTCTTCCTGATCCTGTTGTGCCAATGTCGCAACCGGAACCAGAGACAGTAATGGAGATGGCATACGTGGAAGAGTTAACTCTGTCTTCTTTTGTTACGCCTTTGCCGCATTCTTATGCTGATACAAATGAAGAGAGTTCTCCTGAAGAACCATATGTGCAGTCTTATCCGCGCCGTAATCCTGTTCCTTTTATGATGAAGGCTCAGGGGGAGGGTGTGGCATCCGGTGCGCCCCAGAATTTAAATACTAATGTTTCTTCTGTTGCTTATGCTGAATCAATTCCACCGTTTTCTGAAACGTTACCTCTTTCTGAGCCATTTTCAGATTTTGAAGAACCCGTGCCGGTGGAAATGCCTATGGAGGGGCAGGAAACGTCGTCTCGCCCTTCCTATGAACGGATAACTTCATCGCCGGATGGTAAACCGATGGATCCGTTTGAAATTCGTTTCTGGCAAGCGGAGAGTGGAACGACCTTAAAAGCGGCTTTGGCAGAATGGGCAGAAATGGCCGGGGTTGATGTGTTCTGGGGGTCAAGTTACGATTATACTTTGCCTGCTCCCATTAGAATGCATGGCACTTTTCCGGATGCGGTGACAAGGATTTTAACTGTTTATGCCGATCTTGAACCGCGGCCTTTGGGACGACTTCACCCCAATTTACCGACGGGCCCATCGGTTCTGGTTATTGAAAATTATAATCCGCAGTAACAAAGAGCTCTTTACAGGAAATTGACGAGACTTAGGTCTCGTACGGCGGCAGAAACGCGGAAAGAGGCTTCGAGTTGAATCTGTAGAAAATTAAGTTTTGTCGCGGCTTCAGCCAAGTCTACATTTTCTACGGAATCTATGGTGCCCAGTAGTACGCTTTTATCAAATTTGTGGAGCTCTTTTGTTTGGTTGAGTGTGACTTGCACACTGTTTAACCGGAATTTTAGCTGATCCACGTCATCAATGGCATCACTTAGCATCACAGCCAGATCATTGAAAACCTGAAAGAAATTATCTTTTTGCTCCGGACTCGCAACGCCCGGTATGGGCATGGCGCCCGGCGCATTTATTACGTCAGGTATATTATTGATCGTGCCCAATGCCATTATGATATCGCGCAGGGCCGGGTTATTGGCCAGAGTTGTGTAGTCAACTTCTACACTTTCATCGACACGGATCAGAACATTCTTGGCGCTGTTTAGTGATCCTGAAAAACCGGCCGTGACTTCTGGTATATTACGGTACTGGCTTGTATAGGCATCTGCTATATTATCTGGTGGTGTAAAGGGCAGTGTTCCCGCGGTCCATAACGGATTCAGGCTTGCAAAAAAAGCATCCAGAGATCCCGTGTTGTTAATAGGGGGAATGCTTGAGTCTCCGCCTGCGAAAAGATATGTGTCCCCATCCTGTGTGTTGAGAAGGTCAATGACGAAATCAAAAGCCGTTGTTGAAATTTGTTTTATGGTGCTGAGATCAATGTCCCCTTGTTGCGGCTGTCCGGCGAGCGCGTTGAGAACGTTTTGAGCTTGATTCTGTATTTCATCAAGGGAAGACACCATTTGTGCCGTTCGTGTTTCGCCGCGTGTGATGTTATCAAGAAATGTATCAAGCTCGTTAAAATCCGCCCGGGCCCGCTCGGAGATAATTGTATCTGCACCGAGCCCCGTAAATCTTTGCGTTTTTTTACCAGAAGCCACCTGGAGCTGTATATCACCCAGTAAAGACTGTTGTTGCTTAATTCTTTCAATCTGGTCGAGCGCCTGGCCCAGTGTTGATATAAGTGTCATTTTACGGTTCCTTTAATTTATAGCCATCGTCTTAACGAATAATATTCACGAGTTCCTGCAACATTTCATCAGAAGCCTGAACGACTCGGGCTGCCGCAGAAAAAGCGGTTTGCACGATAATCATATTGGATAGTTCTTCCTCTATATTGACGCCGGATTCATCCAGTAATTGCCGTTGCAGGATGTCGCGGAATGTTCTTTCATCTGCTAGTCGTGTTTCGGTTAAAATGGCAGTCTCTGTTTGTTTGCTTATCATTTTTTGAGCAAAAGTAACCAGATTATCGGCACCGATGATTCTTGTGCTAATGGAGGCATTGGGCCCTAAATTATTTTCGCGGAAGGATTGGTGGGGTATGTCAATAATCGGGTCTGTTGCGCCAAATAATTCCTGCAAAACAGAGTTTCCGCCGGCACTTTGTATGCCCACGGCAACCAGTTTCAGATCACCGCCAAAGCCTGCCCCGGGCCGGATATTTAGGAAACCCGTAGAGGCGTTAATAGTCGCATCGACACCCGGTATGGCGTTGAGTTTTGTTAATAGTGTTATTTCGGTATCGCCGGGATCAATGGTAACGGTGACGGGGTTATCCTTTCCGATCTGAATGTCAAAAGAAGGGGACTGGGCTGCTATGGTGCCTGCGCTCAGGCCCAGAAAAGCCAACCCGTCATCCCCCATGGCGGCGGGAAGCGGTGTGCCGTTACCAACAGTAATATCGACTTGTGAATTGATAATAAGCTGTCCGAAGGGGTTCAGGCTGGCAGATATTTGAGCGTTTAAGGGCGGCCCCAGAGCCGGAACAACACTGTTATTGATATAGTCCACGAGCTTATCTGCTCCGTTGGGTAAGGCAGAGAAGGCTTCTGCTGCTGAGAGATTAATATCGATCTGTCCCGTATCCAAAGCGCCGCCGGCATCAAATTGCAGTGTGAAGGAATCCAGAATCGGAGGGCCGCTTGGTGGAAGGAAGGGATTACCGGCGGCAGCGCTTAATGTACCGGCGGCTCCTAACGTCAATAAATCCACGCTTCCTAACAACTGGGCTTGCGGATCAAGCCCAAAAATATTTTGCAGGGTGTCTGGTATTCCGGAAACACGCAGATCAATGCCGCCTTGTGCCTGTTGGGATTCTAGGTCGCCGAAGACAAATTCGACAACACGGCGGATAAATTCATTGGAGCCATCCTGTACTACAACGCCAGGAATTGTGCTACGTCGGATCAGGGTATTGTCATTGATGACGGCGTCGTTGACCTGTATTTCAGAAGAAAACCCTACGTAAGGTACGGGCGATACGGGCGATATGGTGGGGGCGGCATTTGTTGTACCTTGAGAAAGCCCAAGAAAAGCCAGACCGGTGGTTCCCATTTCTCCCGCGCCACTGGCATCTATATTAATATCCTGTTGTGAATTAATAACGATTTGGTTCGCTGCATTTAATGAAACTAGTGTTGTATTAAGTGGTGACGGTAGCGAAGAAATCTGTGCATTGATTTCATTGACGAGTGACTGGGCGCCGCTTAAAGGCGGAGAGGGAAAATTTGCCTCAGCTGTTGAAAGGTCAATATTGATTGTTTGTGGTATGGCGCCGTTCGGATCGATAGTTATAGAAAATGCATCTGTTCCCAGGCCGTAAGGAGCGCCGCCGGCTGTGCTTAAAGGAGCACCGGGAGCAAGAGCAATAACATCGACTGTACCGATTATATTAGCAGCACTATCAGAAGGAATAATGCCGATAGCATTTGTGAACAGGCGGATGCCTTGCGACTCAAAACGCGAAGCCATTCTGTATGACAGTTCATCAAGCTGTGCGGTGTGTTGTGGCAGAACGTTATCCCGCATATCAATAAGAGAGCCTATTAATCCGTTAGGCGAGCTTGCGGTGATGTCAAAGGCCACCGGGTTATTGGCAGGGTTACCGCCAATAAAAATACCGGAAATAGAGTTATTGGCATTCCCAGGACTGATATATGCACTTTGCGGTCCTATAGGGGATGCATTAAAAAACAGGCTTTCTGCCCGTTCATCAGCCAGTTGCACGCCTTGATTGGTTTGAACGACCATCACGCCGTCACCGCGCGTAAAGAACGTTATTTCTATTTCTTCGGATAATTTGCGGATAGCATTATCACGTTCGTCTTCCAGCGCGGCGATTGTTTTTCCGGAAGTGGAGTTGACCTTAATACGCTGATTTAGATCCGCAATAACAGTGAGAAGGTCGTTGGTGCGGTCAACAGAAGCTTGAATTTCATCTTGTGCGTCGTTTCTCATCTGGGTGATAAGGTCTGCGAAGTCATTGATTTTATTCGCCGTATCAACGGCCTGATTAACGGTGCTTTGAATTAGAAACAACTCATCCGGTGTTGTCGATAAAGCGGAGAAACTATCGCGTAACTCTGTAATTTTTGCAGCAATGGATAATTCCGAATCCGGAGGACCATGAAATTGTTGTATTGTGTTTAAAATCTTCTGCTGGACTTCGAAAAAGCGTGTGTTACTGACTTGTGTCCAGAAGTCCCTTGCAAGATCCAGATTAACATTTCGGATTATGGTTTCGCCCCGGACACCAATCGTTTCGCCCCCGGCATTTACTGTCGCTTGCGGCAAAGTTTTCCTAGTAAATCCCGGTGTGCCTACATTGGCAACGTTGTTGGCAATAACATCAAGCTGTTGTTGTGCAACACGTAATCCCGATAAGGCTGAATCCAGGCTGCCTAGCGCCATTGTAATCCCCTTTGTTCTCTTTTTAAGGCGGAGCAATTTTTGCCCGCCATTTCTGTCTTCATACAGGGAGTATGCAAGGGAAATGCCAGCTATCGGATTGGCTGTATTTAATTGATGGGATCGGAGAAAAGTGTAGAGAGCGAATTGAGGAGGTCGTTATTTACCTCGCTTTGATGTTCACGTAATTTCACTTCTAAAATCAGAGACATTAACATTTCCCGGCGCAGAGAGGCTTCGTAACGATCACGGTCATGCATAAGTTTTATGGCTTGTAAGGCTACACCGGTTCTTTTTACGTTGGCGGGCTTTGCGTATAAATTCACAAAAAATTCTGGATTTTGATACATTTTCCGGGTTAATACGTCCATTTGGGCAAAATAACTAGGATTTTCACCGAGGAAAATGTCAATTTCATCATCCGGTACGCCCATTTCAAGAATCAAATTTTTCATGAAGGGGCCGACTTCTGCGGTACCACTGGCTCGCATACCGACAAGATGAGAAAAGCTGTTACGGGCTACGCTTCTGATGGCATGAATGGAGCGCGTGTCTTGAAAGTCATCTTTGCCGAATTCCTGCATCAGATGCCTTTCAGGAATTCTTGTGAAGGTCTTGTGAGAAAACAGATTTCTGGAGAGGGCTATAATGTCTTCTTCGTCATCGCTCAGGTCGTCATCTGTGAAATTTATATCTAAGGTGTAGCGACCGTCTACGGTGCGTGTATAGTCTATATCTTTGTTAATTCTATCAGCGTCTCCGCCCCCTGTATTACAAAAACCGTCAAGTTGGGCGTTATTATCGTTAACATCACAATATGTTTCTCTGAACTGGTTAATGCGGTCTTCAATGTCAATATCCGGTCCTGCTGCGGATGTAACGTTGGCTGATAGCGTATCCCGGCGCATCATTACCATATTGAGTAAGCGGGCGTTTGTTTTTGCCTTTTCTTCTGTGGCGGCCAGGCTACGGACATTGGTCCCTACGCGGCACATTTGAGCGCTGGGCTGGTATTCTTTGTGCGCTTTGGCCGTAAGTTGTTGGAAAATTCGTTCTGTTTCAAGTTGGTGTTTGGCGTCCAGGAATTCGCCTACAGCCAGAACCTGATGCATCATGACAACGGTGAATTGTTCGGTCATGGACATAAAGGCGGCGATCCAGTTTTCTCTCAGAAATCTACGTAGCTTTGCAACATGGGCCGGATCTTCTAATGATAATCGAACACCTCCTCCGCCCAGGGCTCCACCCAGAACATTGCCCAGAACATTGCCGAGAACACCCTCTATGACACCGCTGAGAGCCTCTCCCAATATGCCTTCCAGAGGACCAGAAAGTAAATTCAGAAAGTCATCCAAAGGCAAAATTTGTTGCAGTCCGCTTAACAGGGTTGCCGGGTCAAAAGAAAGATTCAGGAGGGAGGCAAGCGCTTCCGATGATAATATATCCGACCCTATAAGACCGGTAAGATTTGAAATCAGTTCTGGTGATAAATTGCCGCTTATAAGGTCCGTGATGCTATTAAGATCCAGACCAAGATTGGAAAGAACGCCCTCCAGCTGTCCCGTAAGGGTTCCTTGCAATAAATCCACGATACTATCCGGTGAAAAATCGAGACCAACCAGTTCAAGAAGGGCGCTTGGTGTAAAGGATCCGTCTATGAAGGAGGTAATAAGGTCGGCGGGTATCGGAATTCCAAGGGCGTTTCCGATAGCATCAAAAGGTATGTCTCCGTTCAGTATGCCTTGAATGTCACCGATCGGTATGCCGAGATCCAATGTTGATAAAAGGGCTTCCGGTGATATTTCAACACCCAAAAGATCGGTAACAAGGCTCGGTGAAAAATTGCCGTCCAGAATGTTCTGAAGGGCATCTGTGGGCAGATTAAGGCCTGTAAGCTCTGTTAGTGTTGCCGCAGAGAGGTTGCCGCTTAAAACGTCCTGAAGCAGCTGATCTGATACAACGCCATTCACAAAACTGCTGATTAGCTCCTGCGGTACGACGCCGTTCGCTATGTCAGTAATAAGATTCGGGGATATTGTTATGCCGGCAAGATCGCTTGCAAGGTTGAGGGCAAAGGTTCCGTCTGTAAGGCTGGCGAGGACCTCTGGTGAAAAATTGGCGCTAACAAGATCTGTCAGGATAGCCGGAGACACGTTGACACCGAGCAGATCACCAACCAGTGCCGGTGAAAAATTGCCATTTACAATATCTTGTATAGTCCCTGAAGGTATATTGAGACCCGTGAGTTCAGTTATCGTTGCCGGGGATATGTTGCCGCCTATAACATCCTGAAGAAGCTGGTTCGATACGGCGCCACTGACAAAACCGTCAATGAGTTGTTGCGGCACAGCTCCGCTTGCTATGCTGGTTATAAGGTCTGGCGATAAATTAAGACCTGTGAGGTCACTGGCGATGTCCAGAGCAAAATTGCCGTTTGTCAGATTCGATAAAACATCCGGTGAGAAATTAGAGCTAACAAGATCATTAACAACCGTTTGCGTGAGATTGGGCGTGCTCAGAAAACTGTTGATTTCACCGATTGTATTCCCGGCGGCGACCAGATTGTCTATAGTGGCCTGCGTTAAAATAGGCACTGTTTGCGCTTCTGCATTTTGCAGCGTGAAGACGCTGATAAAACACAGAAAGACAAGCGTTGCCAACCTTAGTCGGCTGGCAGGAAAGCTGTTTTTATAGTTTGTTTTTAGAGCCTTTTTCATACACATCCTTATGTGGTCTTATATGGGGTCAGCATCCATCTTATTCAGGGAGTCTTGTATTTCTTCCTGCAATCTTATGGTTTTTGTTTCCAGCAAGATTGACATCATGGATTCACTGCGCAGATAGCTGTTATAAGTATCCCTGTCGAGCATTAATCCAATAGCCTGCATGGCAACGCTCCTTCTTTCGACATTGACAGGCTTTCCGTATAATTCCGTATAAAATTCGGGGCGCTGGTAAATCCTTTTAGCCAGAATTTCCAGTTGGGACAGGTAACTGGGGCGTTCGCCAATCATTTGTGTAATCTCGTCATCTGGAAGACCTAATTCCTGCATAAGAATTTTCATATATTGTGCTGTATCAACGGCATTTCCATCGCCACCATTCGGGTGGGGGTCTATTGACCCTTGTGTTTTCATGGCGGCAATTGCATGGAAAGAGTTTTCAGCGACGCTGCGTTTGGCAACAATGGAGCGTAGGTCCAGATATTCATCCTGATTGGCTTCAACCGATATAACCGGTTCCCCAATACGGCTGAAAACATCATGGGCATATAGGTTATTAGCCATCGCCATGACGGCTTGCTCGTCTTCGCTTGGCGGCTCATCATCGGCAAGATCAATCTCCAGCGTGCGGGGCAGATAGACTGTGCGTTGTATATCAATGTCTTTGTTAACGGATGTCGGCGCATTACCATTACACAATAACTCTAGCCCCGTGCCGGCAGCACCTGTGGGATTGTTGTCATGGGGGTCGCAAAATTGTTCCTTGAATTGTTCCAGACGGCCTTCACGGTCTTCTTTCCGGCCTTCAGAGGCATTGGAATTGATGTGGCCAAGCTGTCTGTCTTGTGAGCGCTGGCTTAAAGCAAAATTTGTAAACTGCATATGATGGTCGGCAGCGGCAAGGCTGCGGATATTTGTGCCAAAGACGCACATGCCGAGGTCAGGTTGATAGTCTTTATGGGCTTCGGCGGTGAGCTGCTGGAATAGTTGCTGGGTTTCCAGTTGATGTTTGGCGTCCAGAAATTGCCCGACAGCCTGCATTTGCAACATCATAACAGTTGTCATTTGTTCCGTCATCATCATCCAGGCAGGTAAAATCTTTGTCAGGAATATATCGTTGATCAGAAAATCCTGATGAAGCCCCAACAGCCCCGTCCCGCTTACCGTTGGAGCATTTGTTTTTCCCTGAACGCCGGGAATGGGTGCCGCTGTCCCGAAATGTTCCTGAGTCAGCACATGTTGCTCAGCAACCAGAGATTGTAACCCGGCGTGTTCAGTGATGACGCAGGTACAGTTAGTGCAAACGATAGTAGAGAAAGCTTGTCGGGAGGTGGTCGTAAAAGATATAAAAACAAAGACGGATAAAACAAACAGAAGGCTATATTGCCGGAAGGCCCGGAATATTTTTGTTCTTATCGTTCTTTTATTTTTTACGACCATCGTTTGTTAGTCCTCTTTGCCGTTTTCTGTCAGCCAGTTCAGGCGGTTTTGTGTTGCCGCCTGCTCGTCTATTACTTCCAGTTCAAGAAGGACGGCCAACATGGCTTCGTAGCGCAGCTCGCTTTTGTATGAGTCCCTGTCCAGCATCAGGTCTATAGCCTGCATGGCAACATCCTTGCGGGCCACATTGGCGGGCTTATCGTATAGATTGGTAAAAAATTCGGGCTGTTGATATATCTTCTGGGATAGAATTTCCATTAAAGCATAATAGCTGGGGCGTTCCCCTAACATGATCAGAGCATCATCTGGCGAAGCGCCGAGCTGTTGGAGAACGGCGCTGACAAACTGCCCCGTGTCCCCGGCGATTTCCGTACCGGATGTTTTCATGGCAGCAATGGCATGGAAAGAGTTTTCTGCGATGCTGCGTTTCGCAACAACGGCGCGGACGTCCATATAATCATCCTGATTGGCTTTTATTGCCAGAACAGGTGCGGTCGGCCGGCTAAAAACATCATGGGCAAACAGATTATTGGCAAGGGCCATGAGATCCTGTTCGTCGCTTGAAAGGTTATCATCGGAAAAATCAGCATCTAAAGTCATGATGTTGCCAATTGTACGCGTGTAATCAATGTCTTTGTTAAGTGTTTCTGCCGGTGCTGAGGCAAGGCAAGTTCCTGTAAAACCGCCATTATTATCCTGAATATCGCAATAACGCTCTTTGAATTGTGCGAGACGGCCTTCGCGGTCTTCTTTTATGCCTTCTGACGCGTTGGAGTTAATATGACCTAATTGCCTGTCTTGTGAGCGTTGGCTGAGGACAAAAGCCGTTAATTCAGCGTTGCGGTCAGAAGAGGCCAGCCCCCGCGCTGCTGTTCCTATGGTGCACATCTCAAGAGTGGGTTGATAATCCTTGTGAGCCTCAGCCGTTAATTGTTGCAAAATCCGTTCTGTTTCAAGCTGGTGCTTGGCATCTAGAAATTGGCCAATGGTTAAAGCTTGTTGCATACCGACGGTCGTAAGCTGTTCCGTCATCATCATCATAGCCGGGAGCATGTATTCTTTGAAAAAAGTGTCCAGAAGCCATATCTGGTGTTTTTTGAACTCATTTGTGATGTGCGTTTTAGTAAGACGATGCTGCGTTCTGATTAATTGCTGAGTAACGGCATGGTTCTGTAAAACACATCCGCATCCCCCGCAGGCTTGTACTGTTTTAATAAGGGCGGGTGACAGGGTAAAGAGCAGCACAAGCAGAGCCAGAAGCAGAGTATTTCCCCCGTTGCCTGTTATGTTTTTTGTCTTTCCTGTTTTTGTCATAAAATCTATATTACAACCTCTTTCTTCCGCTGGTACGTAATCTGTTAATTCGGTTTTGTACGTCTTTTTGTAGATTTATAATCTCAAGTTCCAGCAATACAGAGAGCATCATTTCTGTTCGTAGATAGCTTTGCAGTGTGTCAAAATCCTGCATTAGCGCAATAGCTTGCAAAGCGACGCCTTTTCGATCGACATTGACGGGCGTATCGTACAGGTCCGTGTAAAACTCCGGCTGCTGGAATATTTTTTTGGTCAGGATTTCCATTTGTGCGTAGTAGCTGGGCCGTATATTTTCAGGGACATCATCAGGCGGTTGTCCTATTGCTGATTCACCCAGAAACAGTTCAATTCTATCGGGTGGTATGGCTAATCCTTCGAGTATAACTTTCATGTATTGTCCGGTATCGAATGAGTTCCCGAAATCGTCACCGTTCGGGTGTGGCGTTGGTGTTCCTTGCGCTTTCATAGCCGCAATTGTAAAAAAAGAATTTTCGGCAATGCTACGTTTGGCAATGACGGATCTGACATCAAGGATATCATCCTGATGTTTTTCAATAGCAAGCAAGGATTCAGGTATTCTGGTTAAAACTCTGTGTCCGTAAAGGTTATCGGCCAGGGCAAATAAATCTTCTTCATCGTCCGTTAGCTCACCTTCGCCCGTGAAAGTAGCGTCCGTAAAATCAATGTTGAGTGTCAGGGAGCGGTCCACCGTTCGGGCATAATCAATGTCTTTATTGATGGATATTGATGGCGCGCTGCCTGCGGGGCATATGCGGCCAAGACCACTATTGTTATCGTTCACATCACAATAACGGCGCTGGAATTGTTCAAAGCGGTTTCGTAAATCTATATAGACGCCTTCACTGGCGCTGCTGTTCATGTTGCCCGTCTGTCGGTCGATCGACCTTTGCCCCATAAGAAAAGCTGCGTTTTCACTGCGCCTTTCGGCTGTTGCCAAGCTGCGGACATTTGTACCAAAGGTGCATAGACCAAGAGTAGGTTGATAGTCCTTGTGGGCTTCGGCAGTGAGTTGCTGGAAAAGCCGCTCGGCTTCCAACTGTTGTTTGGCATCCAGAAGAACACCAACGGCCATCATTTGTTGCATGGCGACGACAGATAAATGCTCTGTCATCATTACCCAGGCAGGCAGAAAATGCTCTTCCCAGATAACGTCAAGAATAAATTGTTCCCAGATATTGAATTCATCAGTGATGTGTTGTCTGGTTAGCACATGTTGTTCTACCACAACCTCCGCTGTGACAACATGCGCAGGAATAACGCAGCCACAGCTTGTGCAAGCTTGCGCCTGTCCATGAAATAGAAGAAGAAAACCCATAAATACACTGAAGAAAACCACAATGACGGGTGGAACCCTTTTTCTGCGCAGTATTATTTTTTTTGTATAGGCCTTCATACTGTCCTTTTTGTTTTATGGTTCCCGTTTTTCACCGGAGGTTCGCAGTTTATTCAAAAGATTTTGGGCAGCCCTCTGTTCTTTGGCCAGCTCTAGCTCCAGAAGGACAGATAACATAGCCTCATTCCGCAAGCGGCTTTTAAACATGTCCATATTTTGCATCAGGCTGATAGCCCGTATAGCAGCCCCTTTGCGTGCTACGTTAACAGGCTTGTCGTATAAGTTTACGTAGAAGGAAGGATTCTGATATATTTTTTTGGTTAAAAACTCCATTTGGGCATGATAGCTGGGCCGGTCTCCCAGAAGGATGGCTGTTTCTTCCGTATCTTCTATGCCTAGCTGTTGCAAAATAACCTGTAAATAAGGGCCCGTTTCAGCAGAGATGCCTGTACCGGCGGTTTTCATGCCCACAATCGAATCAAAAGAATGTTCGGCGACGCTACGTTTGGCAACAACGGAACGCATATCAAGGATAGCATCTTGATTGGATGGTTTTTCCAGAAGTGTTTGGGGGATTCTCAAAAATACATCATGAGCATAAAGGTTTCTGGCCAAAGCCATAACGTCCTGTTCGTCACCTGTCATATCATCATCGGAAAAATCAATATCCAGTGTAAGCGGATTGTAGACGGTGTGAACGAAATCCACATCCTTATTGATGCTGTCGGCAGAAGCGCTGTTTTCACAAAGGGCTTCCAAGCCCCTATTGTTATCATTGATATCACAGTAACGCTCTATAAACAGTGTAAGGCGCCCTCTGCGGTCTATGTCAGGTCCCGGGGCCGCATTGACATTGGCGTTGCCCATTTGTCTCCTGATAGAATGCTGCGCTAGAAGATGTGCCGTTAGTTCGCCGTTCCGGTAAGATGAGCCGAGGCCGCGGGCCGCCGTGCCAATCGTGCACATGTCTGTTGAGGGCTGGTAATCCTTGTGAGCCCTTGCTGTGAGCTGCTGAAAGAGGCGTTCGGTTTCCTGTTGGTGCTTGGCGTCAAACATGGCGCCCAGAGACATCATTTGCTGCATGGCGACGACAGAAAGCTGTTCTGTCATCATCATCATAGCGGGCAAAAGATGTTTTTTGAAAAAGAAATCAATAATAAAAAGCTGTCTATGAAGTTCGAATTGCGCTGTTACAAAAGCCTTGGTCGCAGTATGCTCTGCGACAATAAATGTTCGTGAAGCGCCATGGGCAACGGCAACACAACCGCAATTAGGGCAGGCCCAAGCCTTGTTGCCGTGGAGTACGGGGAATAAGATGGTGAGCAGGGCGACAATAACGGAAAGGCGTAAAAACAGACGCCTAGGTTTTTTGAAGTCGTAGCGATAATATCGCCGTGTTTGTAGACCCCGATGCCCCATTACCAAGAAAACCCCACAATTTCCCGCATTTTATATAAACTTTATCCATTGTAGCATATTCTGCTCTTGAAAGCACAAGAAACCAAGCCTGTTTTCTCTCTTTTGGCATTCGTATTCTGAAAAATTATAAGGACTGATAATTTTATGTATTGGTTTTTGCTACTTAATTCTGTTAGATAATAGTTAGGACTCGCAGTTTTTTACCTGATTCAAGGTGCGTAGCATTAATGGCTGAAGAAAAAAGAGTGAAAAAAACACCCCCCCCGTCTGGGGGGAAAGTTAATCCGCGGCAGTTACGTTCGAAGAAGGGTGTTAGACCCCAATCCGGCGGGTCACCTCCCACCTCTGGCGCCCCTAAACCTCAAGGTAAAGGCTCTAAATCGTCTGGTGCTACAGATAATTCGGGAACTCTGGGTGCTGTTGTTGTGCGCAATGAGTTTTATCGTGATGGTTACAGGTCTATTCTAAAGCTCGCTGTTTTCCAAAGTCTTATTATCGTGGCGCTGATTGCGGCCATGTTTTTCGTTATTAATGTTCATCAACCGGAAAATCGTTATTTTGCAACGACGGAGGACGGGCGTCTTATTCCTATGGTTGCCCTTAGTCAGGCAAATTTGAGTACACCGGCCCTGATGTCCTGGGTTGCTCAATCGACGACGGAAGTGATGACATTCGGTTTCAATGATTATCGACGGCGCTTGCAGGAGGCTTCACGGAATTTTACACGGCAGGGATGGGAAAGTTTTACGCAGGCATTGCAGCGGTCGCGGATTATTGAAATGGTTGAGGCTAATCAACAGGTGGTAACGGCAGCGCCTCAGGGGGCTCCGATTCTTGAGTCGGAGGGGTTGGTTCGGGGGCGCTATCAGTGGGTTGTTCAGGTGCCTATGGTGCTGACATATCAGACGGGCTCCAAGACCCGATCTGATAGTTTGTTGGTGACTGTCGTCGTCGTTCGTGTGCCTCGTCTTGAAAGCCCCAATGGTGTTGGTGTTGAGCAGTGGATTGCTGTTCCAAGATAGGGGTGCTTTTTATTATTCTGTGCATGTTTTTTTTGTGTGGGGTGACAGTCAGCTCTCTGAAGTTTACTCTTTTTTGGTTGGTAGAGGGGTTCGGAATGTTTCGTAAAAACAGGATAGAAGGTAAGGTTATGCGGGTACGATTTTTGCGCGTTGCTGTTATATTGTTCTTTTCTGTATTGTTCGTGAAAATGGAGACGGCGGGCGCGCAGTCTGCTCTTCCTTCTGCCTCTGGTTCTCAAAATCGCTCCCCCGGCCTTTCTCTTTCTTCTGATGATTCTTTTGATAACCCTTTTGCCCCCGTTCAAGAGGTTATTCCAAAGACGGCTGAGGAGGTAGAGGGTGAAATAAGAGAGCAAGCCTTTAATGCGGCTATTACGGGTTTGCTTCCTCTTAATCCGGAGGAAATAAGAAATCTGTTGGAGCATTTTGACGAGACACAGCAGGCTGTGGAGATTCCTGTTTACCCATATCCTAAGCCAGAAGTTGTTGTTGAAACTGTTTCCTTTGATCCGGGCGCGAAGCCGCCTGTTCTTAAGGTGGCGTCCGGTCATGTGTCTACCTTGACTATTTTGGATGTTACCGGTGCACCATGGCCGATTCGGGATGTAACGTGGGCTGGAAATTTTGAAGTCATTGAGCCGGGGGAGGGTGGGCATGTTATTCGTGTTACGCCAACGTCTGAGTTTGCCTACGGCAATATGTCTATTCTTCTCTTGGAGTTAAAAACACCCATTACTTTTACTTTGAGGGTGCACAGGGATGTCGTGCAGTATCGTTTTGATGCGCGAATCCCAGAGTTTGGGCCTTATGCTAACGTGCCCCTGATTGATGGTGGTTTGACGCTTGTTGCGGGGGATGCCACTATCAATGCGGTGCTTGACGGTGTTTTACCTTCTGGTGCGCAGAAGCTCGATGTTGATGGTGCTGACAGCCGGACAACGGCCTATAAATATAACGCGGTTACTTATGTCAGGACTCCCTTAACTCTGTTATCTCCCGGCTGGTCGAGTTCCGTTTCTTCTGCGGATGGCATGCATGTTTATACGGTTTCCAATGCTCCGGTTCTTCTTCTTTCCGATAGGGGTACGGTTGTTAGGGCGCGGTTGAACGACAGGGAGACCTCAGATGAGTGATGAAGGCCTGGATGATGATTTTGATATGAATGATTCTGATTCTGAATTTGAGGATTTTGATTCGGGCTCTTCATTGTCCGATGTTATACGTGATAACCCTCTTGCTAAAATAGGGATGGTTCTTGTTGGTTTTATAACAATTATTGGCGGCATTGTTCTTTTTGGTGGTGGCGACGAAGAGGCATTAAACTCAACGACGAATAGGGGCTCTGACATGTCGGAGACGCCGGGGAGTGAGGAGGTTAGTAATGTTTATAGGCAGGCGCTTGAGGAGAGTAATCTGGAGGCGGTCGAAGAGGCCATAAGGACGGGTACTAGCTCTCTTCCTGTTCCTATTTCTCCCCCCGTTGGCCGGATTTCCTTGCCGGAGGATGGTGGTGATTCTGAGGATCCGTTAGAGCGTTGGCGCCGTATTCAGGCAGAAAGGCAAAAGAGGCAAGTGGGCGAAGAGGTGGTTTTAGAGACGGCGGACCCTAATGCGGACGCTGTTGATGCGCTTGCCGAGGCTATGGCAGCTCAGATGGAATCGGTTCTGGATACTGTTAAACCAAAACAGGCGCAGTATATGTCTGTTGCCGGTGACGATTTTCTGGAGAAAGAGAGAGAGGAGGCGCTGAATAAAGCAGAAGAAGCGCTGAAGAAAAAAGAAGATGCCGCCGGTAATGATGTTGCGATTGTTGATATTATCCTTCCTGCAGGAACGATTGAGTATGCGCAGTTAATAACAGAGGCTAATTCCGATGCAAAAGGGCCTATATTGGCGCAATTGGTTAGCGGCCCTCTGGCAGGAAGCCGGATGTTGGGCACTTTTGAGACGAAAGATGATTTTCTGGTTTTGAATTTTGAAACGGTTGTTATTGAAGGCGTCAGTCACTCTACGGAGGCTGTGGCACTTGATCCTAAAACGGCGAATACGGGCGTTGTTACTGATATTGATCGTCGTTACTTTACGCGTGTTATTTTACCGGCTGCGGCTGCTTTTGTGGAAGGTTTGGGATCCGCTATTGCTGATGCGGGAAGTACATCTGTGACATCCGGTGGCGGTGGTGAGGCGATCGAGTCGGAAAATGATCTGGATACAACGCAGGAGATATATAAAGGTGTAGCGGAGGCGGCTTCAAAGGTGAGTGAGTTGCTTGATGATGAGGCGAGTAGCACTCAGCCTTTGTTGCGCGTGGAGGCCGGTACGCCTTTGGGGATACTGTTTGTTCAGCCTGTTACAGAGCAATAGGCGTGGTAAATGCTTGTTTTTTTGCAGGTTTTAAATTTATAAAATTATTTCTGAGGCGGGGTTATTATGGAGGATGATAAGAAGATAGATTTGCAGCCGGAGGAAGGCTCTCTACAAAATGAGGAAGAAGAGGCTTCTTTTGTGGATGATAGCTCTATTGAAGACGCATCAGGTGAGCCTGCTGAAGATGGGGTTGAGTCCTCTGATGAATATTATGATGAATCCTCTGATTATGCGGATGAGGAAGATTTTGTCGAAGAAGACTGGGATGCTTATGACGATGAATATGAAGAAGGGGAGTCAGAGTCAGGCTCTCCGCCCGCTAAGAAAAAAGGCAAGTTGAATAGAAATTTTGTGGCTGTTATAGGCGCCGTTGGTTTTATGGTTATATATATGGGAATGAGCGGTGGGGGCGGTCAGGATGTTCCCCAGCAGGATGTGTCGCTACAAGTGGGAATTCCGCAAGATGATTCTTTGGCCCAGTCTACGATATCTCCTGCAAATATACATAATTTTAAGGATATGGAGGGTGATGTGAAGCGCCCGGAAAAAACAGCAGCCCCTCTTTCTCCTGGGTTTTTGAACGATCCGGAGGCCTTTGATGAGGTGGAAAAAATAAGAGACGAAGTGGTGTTCGAGGGGTTTGACTATGAGGAGGATTTTTCAGAGTCTCAGGTTGTCTCCGAACAACTGCCTATGCCGGCGGCTATGGCAACGCAAGCAGAATCATTGGAGAAGGAGCAGTTTCTTACGCCGATGTTAGTTGAAGATGATGTGTCGTCTGTTGGCTCTTTACCAGATCTATCTCAGGCCGACGATGTGGTTAAAGTCAGTGCGTCTGTGGCGGTGCCATTTTCAGATGATGTTGATATAAATGAAAAGATAAATCTGCTTTTTGAGAGGATGGATTCTATAGAGGCGCAGCTGTCTTCTCTTGAAGAGGATTCTGTTGTTTCGGGGGATATCGAAGATATGAGAAAGGTTATTCGTAACCTAGAACACAATGACGGCGCTGCTTTATCGGTAAAGATTAAGCGGCCCGACCGCCCCTCTGAGTCGGCAGTTAAAAAGGATATATCTAAATCTGCCGAACCTGTGCGGTGGGTTCTTAAATCTGCCCAACCCGGACGAGCTATGGTTTCCCGAAAAGGGCAGGTTGATACCCGCGTGGTTGATGTGGGGGATTCTTTGACGGGTCTGGGCCAGATTACAGCAATACACCATGAAAATAATAGGTGGGTTGTGCGCGGTACAAAAGGTAGTATTTCTCAATAATATCAAATAATATTAATGGAATAGAACTTTTATGTTTTTTCGTTGCTTTCTTTTAGAGTTTCCATAATTCTTAACTAAAAATTAACCGGTTCCTGTGTAGCCTTAAATGTACTATTAAATTTGCACAATTTATGTAAAATGTGATCTAATTATAGTATTGGGTAACAATGGGTGTGTAATGATAAATATTCTAAGTAAATTATTCCACAGTATCGCATGGGTTTCTCTGCTCGTCTTTTTGGGAGTGGGGGAGGCTTATGCCACTGATCTTAGCGGTATATCAGAAAATATAGTAAAGTCTGTTGAGAGACTTCCTGCTCTTATCACCGGTGCGGCCTATCTTCTTGGGCTTGTTTTTGGTGTATGGGGTATTTTCAAATTAAAAGAACATGTTGATAATCCTGTTCAAGCGCCTTTGCGCCACGCCATAACACGCTTTTTAGCTGGCGGCGCTTTATTCGCTTTGCCTATTATTTATAATGCAATGGTCCAAACAGTGGGGGCGGGGAATGCTAATTTAGACCTGAATGCTGGTTTTCTGGCCAGTGCCAGCGGCGTTATTGGGAGTATTCTTACGTTTGCGCCCTTGCAGGACGTTAATCAAATTCTGAGAAATATTATAGATTCCTTGCAGGACGTTCCTGGTCTTATAACCGCCGCCGGTTATTTATTAGGTCTTGTTCTCGGGGTCAGCGGTATTCTGAAATTAAAAGAGCATGTTGATAACCCGGATCAGGTTCCTCTAAGAGAGGGGGTTATCAGGTTTTTAATAGGCGGCGCTCTGTTTTCTTTGCCAGCCATTTATGTTGCTATGTATGAGAGTATCAATAGTGCCGGCGGTGTTTTAGATTATTTAGCAGGTGCTGCGGGTGCTCTTGGCATTACCACCTCGACGGAAGATCCTTTCAGTGGTGGTTGTGTGCTAGGTATTTTCGGTTCCGGAGTGGGTTCTGTTATTTGTAATCTTTTCCTTCATACAGGGGCCTTCCCAGCGTTTTTGATGGCTTTTTCTTATCTGTCGGGACTTGTTCTCGGTTTTTGGGGTATATTGAAATTAAAAGACCATGTTTTGAATCCACAACAGACATCTGTTTGGGAACCTGTTTCAAGATTTATTGCCGGCGGTGCCTTGTTCGCCCTGCCGACTGTTATGGCCGCAGCTTACAATACGGTTGCTTCGGTTTTGTTGCCTCACTTTAACAGAGGTTTTAATGAAAAAGCAGTGGGCGCAGGTGATGGTTTGGATGTTAAATTAACCGCCTTTATGACGGATATATTTGCGCCGATGACGATTATTATTAACTGGTTTGGTATCGTGGCCGGTATCATATTAATTATTATCGGCATTATGCGTCTTATGAAATCTGCGCAGGAGGGGGCACGCGGCCCTGGAGGAATCGGTACGATTATGACGTTTATTGCTGGTGGAGCTTTGCTTTCTTTCAGTCCCATGATTACAGCCTTTTCAACATCATTCTTCGGTACTGATGGTACGGTTACCCTGACTAATGCAGAGATGGCTTATACAACAGGTATGGACCCTGCTGCCGTACAGCATGTCCATAATGTTATTAGCGCGGTGATAAGGTTTATGATTGTTCTCGGTATGGTTAGTTTTGCGCGCGGTATTTTTATCGTTCGGGGTGTTGCCGAGGGTAATCAACAGGCTTCAATGATGGCGGGTGTTACCCATCTTTTGGGTGGTGCTTTGGCTATAAATTTGGGGCCTGTAATGAATGCTGTTCAATCGACTTTAGGTTTGACGGCATATGGTGTAAACTTTAAGTGAAACTACAATAAAGGAGGACTATCACTATGATAAAACGAATTAATATTAAAACTTTACAAATGAGTGCTGCGTTTTTTGCAGGAGTGTTCTTGGTATCGTCTCCGGCGTTTGCGGCGGCCGGTGGTAATGATTTTAGCAAAATTTCTGGGAATATCATTCAATCGATTCAGGATTTACCGGGTTTGTTGACAGGGCTTTCCTATATGTTTGGAATTTTGTTGGGTGTTCTTGGTATTCTTAAAATTAAAGACCATGTTGAGAATCCGCAGCAAACAGCTTTGAAGGACGGTGCTATTCGTCTGGCTGCCGGTGGCGGTCTGTTCGCGCTTCCAATTATATTTGAATCTATGCTTGCGACGATCGGTGTTGGCGGACCTACTCGTGCGGCAGTTGCTGCGAAGGTTGATTTTATTGTAAATTAGAATAGCCACATGAGTAACAATATACCTATTATTCCGGGCATTGCACGATTTTCGGGCAATGCCCGGACCTATTCCGGAGAAAAAAACAGCATCTTGACCGCTGATTTGAAACGTGAGGTATTTGAGCGTGATGGCAATCTTTGCCAATGCTGCGGGTTCTATTCAGAAAAATATCAGGAAATCCTTTTTTTAGATAAAGACTCCGACAAGCCTGCTGTGGATTCTATGGCGACATGTTGTATTTTTTGTCACCAATGTTTCAATCTGGATGATGTGTCCGTTATGCGTTCGGGTGTTCTTGTCTGGCTTCCCGAAATTAAACAGGCGGCCTTGCACCATGTTGCCCGAGCGGTTTATGTCGCACGTATTTCTCAGGGTCCGGTGGCGGATGCCGCCCGGCGTGTTTTGGATGTGCTGATGTCCCGACGGAGTGAGGTACAAAGAAGACTGGGTACAGATGATCCTTTTATTCTTGCAACTGTTTTGAAAGATTATATTACTGAAAAAGCTTACGATGCGCGTCGAGAAAAACTGGAAGGAATCCGGCTTTTTCCATTAGATAGACGTATTATTAAAGAGTCTGATCTTGAGTTTAATCAGTTTCCTCAGATTTTGGCATATTGGCGTTCAAAGAGCGGCCCGTTTGGCGGGAGGGTTCCCAGAGAGTGGACGGGTATATATAAAAATCTCACCGATGTTCAGTTGGTGTAATGGGTCCGTACGTTTTGTTTTTTAACATTATCGCCATTTACTTGTTCTTCCTCGCTGAGAAACCCGATATACTGCTTTGAGCATGTTTTTGTTTTCATAGGTTGAATAAACTATCCCATGAACTGGTTTTATAAATTTATTGCTCCTTTTCAGGTCGCTTTTAGACAGTCTGTTGACAGTTTTATTCGTTTGGAGACGTCTGAAAACGAAACGACGATGGTTGCTGAAGATGGCTCTTTACTGACTTACCTAAAAGTGGACGGTACACGTCAGGTTATTGGCGAACAGGAATATCAGCATATTATTGAAGGGGCGACAATTAAGATCGGCGCCCGCTTTGATAGACAAGGACACGCTCTCCAGGTTTTTTTCGTTCGGGACCCGGCACGTATACGCCGTTATTTGCAGTATATGATAAAGGGAAGCCGCATTGCCGCCCGGAATATAGGGTTGGAGATGGAGGATGTTTTTGAAGAGCGCGTGACAAATTTGTCACGTTATGTGTCTTACGAGGAGTTCTATTTTGTTTTGTGGACGCGCCCGTCTATTTTAACAAAAAATGAATTTCAGCGCGCAGCAAAAGAATCTAAAGAAAAAAATTGGGTCAGGGCGCCGTATGCGCAATATCCTTTAGCTGCTCTTGATGCTTTAAGGACCAGACATAAAAGCTATGTGTCTTCTGTTGAATCTGCTTTGGATGAATTGGGAATTAAAGCGGATATCATGGAAGTTCATGATGCTATGTTGGCTGTAAGAAACAATCTTTTTCCGTCGAAGGCGCATGAGGATTGGCGAATTTGCCTTCCGGGAGACCCTATACCGGCCCGTGCACCTTTGAGTAATCGGGATATGTCGGATATTATGTGGCCGCCTGTTCGCCAGCAAATTGCTGCGGGTGACGCCCGGATTATTGATAAATCAATCTGTCAAATTGGTGATTTATATTGGGGAGGGGCAGATATGACGCTCGGTCCCATGGATGCTACGCCTTTTATTCAGCTATTGAATCGTTTGTTTGATGCCGACATACCCTACCGTTTTTCTTTTATGATCGAGGGAGGCGGGGCATCGGCTGTGGCTATGCGGTCTTTTGCGGCAACCCTTCTGGGCGTAACGAATTCTCTGAATAAGCAAATTAAGTTTTCTCTTGATAATCTTGCAATTCTTGCCCGTCGGGAGCCTGTTGTAAAGCTTCGTATATCTTTTGCAACATGGGGTCCGGCTGGAGATTTGAAGCTCGTTCAGGACAGGTTGTCTATTCTTGTGCAATCTGTGGAGAGTTGGGGGTATTGCCAGGTTAGTGAATTTTCAGGAGACCCGTTGGATTGCATTATGTCTTCAGCGATGGGGATTCATTGTGCGGGTACGGCACCTTCTGGTGTCGCGCCAATGTTTGAGGTCATGAAGCTTTTGCCGTGGCACAGACCCTCTAGTCCTTTTGCAGAGGGTGCTGTTTTGTTACGTTCGGCGGATGGAAAGATTTGGCCTTACCAGACGGGAACAAATTTGACGACAACGTGGTTCGATTTAGTTTTCGCCCAGCCGGGTGCCGGTAAATCTGTGTTGTTGAATACATTGAATCTGGGGACGTGTTTATCACCGGGGTTGAGTAAATTACCTTATCTGGCTGTGATTGATATTGGCCCGTCTTCCTCTGGTTTGATTTCCCTGATTAAAGAGGCTTTGCCAACTGACCGTGAGCATGAGGCCGCCTATTACCGTTTGCAAATGTCTCACCAATTTGCTGTTAATCCGTTTGATACTCAGTTGGGGTGTCGTTATCCGTTGCTTGATGAACGTAGTTATCTGGTTGAGGTTATAACGTTGTTATGTACGCCGCCAGGTCATGATAAGCCGTATGATGGCATACAGCAATTGGCGGGTCTTGTCGTTGACGAGATGTTTCGTTGGCGGGACGATAGTGCCGCAAGTGCCGAGCCTCGGCCTTATTTGCCTCGTCTTGATGCAGAGGTAGATGAGGCTTTGCAGAAATTTAACGTTCATCTTCCTTCCGACCCTTATTGGTGGGATGTCGTGGATAAAATGTTTGATTTGGGCCAGTACCATATTGCAAATTTGGCACAACGTCATGCTGTTCCCACTCTGAGCGATTCTATTACGGCATCTCGCCGTCCCCAAATTCGTAGCCTTCTTGAAGAAACGTCTGTGGGGTTTAGTACGGAGAGCGTCATTAATGCGTTCGAACGTATGATTACCTCTTCTATTCGGGAGCTTCCTATTCTGGCGTCCGTAACGCAGTTTGATATTAGTGATTGCCGGGTTTGTTCTCTGGACTTGATGGATGTTTGTCCGCAGGGTGATGAGGTGGCCGATAAACAAACGGCCATTATGTATATGTTGGCGCGCCATGTTTTGGTACGGAGTTGGTGGATGGGGCCTGAAGCCCTTCAATTTATTCCTGAAAAATTCCGTGAATATCATGAAACACGTTTGCAGGATATTATGGAGATACCCAAGCGCCTTTGCTATGATGAGTTCCATCGTACAAGTAGCTCGAGCTCTGTGCGGGGCCAGGTGATCAGGGATGTTCGTGAGGGACGGAAGCGTGGCGTTCAAATCATTCTGACCTCTCAGCTTTTGGACGATTTTGATCAGGATATGATTGATTTGGCAACGGGTGTGTGGGTCTTGGGTACGGCTATTTCGGACGCGGCGGTGGAAAACGTTCGGGATCGTTTCGGTTTGTCTGATACAGCTCGTGATATTATTCGTTTTAAACTCACAGGCCCGAAGGCTGGCGGCGCACCCATGCTTTTTGTTCTGGGAACGAATGAAGGCCGTTATGAGCAGTTTTTGTATAACACATTGGGCCCCATTGAGCTGTGGGCCCTATCGACCTCTTCTGAAGATGTGGCAATCAGGAACAGGCTTTATGGTTATTTGGGCGCGGGGCGTGGGCGACAGATGTTGGCCACAGCCTTTCCCGGAGGGAGCGCCCGTAATGAAATCAAAAGGCGTGTCCAGATTAAGAGTGAGGCAGAGGGTGAATCAAAAACGGCTTTAACTAGCACAGTTGTTGAAGAGATTGTTGATGATCTTGTTAAAAAATCGGAACAGGCATCAATAGAAAGAGAGCTTAAAAAATTCAGGGCCGTCTCATGACAAGTGTTGCCGTGCCAGAAAAACAGACTGGAAATAAGAGGAAGAAAAAGAAAAAGACGAAGCTTTATATGGTTCTGGGTGGTTTTGCCGTTGTCAGCCTTGTTGTCTGGGCTATGTTACAACCTGCTCAGGGGACAATTCATACGGGGTTGTGCCGGACTTTTGTTGAGTTAAGGTTGAGGTATCCGGAAACGATGGAAACAATTTCGGTGGAGCAGTTTGGGGGCGCTTATCGTGTTTTTTATATCTATAAGGGGGCTTTCGGCGAGGTTCGGTCAGAGATGATTCAGTGCCGGTTTAAGCCGGGTCAGAATAATGCGTTGATTCTTGATGCTGTTGAAATTAACAGAGTGCCTGTTGAGAGAAAAGAGATAGATATTTTTAATGCGACAACTCTTGATTTGCGGCCCGGTATAGGGGCGGATATTTTGCAAGTTTCAAGCGCCGGCCGTTCCGTTGAGGATCAGGCGTTGATTGATTATTTGGCAGGGCAAATTGAAGCAAATAGGGGAACGACTTCAGTTGTTGATCTATATTGGCCCGATTTAACTATTCCGCCGCCGCCGAGTAAGTCCCTTATTGATTTGAAACGGGATTAATGTGCCGGAGAATCTTGTTCTTGTAAAATAAGCCCAACTCCATTAACATAACGCAAGAAAACAAACATTAAGTGATATTGATGAAGTATGTCGTCGATGTCCTGTGCTGTGTTAACTACAAAAAAAGTGATGGACAGAGATGGAAAAGGGAACCTTAAAGCGGCAGTTTTTCATCGCCTTATTTCCTCCTGCCTGGATATCTGAAAGGATAGAGGCATTGCGTGGTCAGGGTCCGAAAGATTGGGATTGGAAACAGGCGGCAGATTATCATGTCACATTGGCCTTTCCGGGTCGCTTGAGTGACAGGGCATTAAAAAGAATGAAGCTTGTTTTACAGGATATTGTGCATGAAGCCTTTGATTTATCTTTTGAGGGGCTGGGCCATTTTTTGCCAAAAACAGAGGGCCGGAAAAAAAGAACCCCCAAACATGTTTTATGGGCGCGTCCTGATGGACAGGCCGAGAGTGCCATACGGATACTGCATAATAAGATTGCCGGCAAACTTCGTAAAAGTGGTTTTAAGTACGGATTGCAGGGAATTACACCGCATTTGACTGTGGCAAAAATACCGGAGGGCGATCTGGATTTAATGACAGCCTTTACCAAGGCCCATGGTTCTTTGGAAGCGCCCTCATGGCATTGCGATCGCTTTGCTTTGTGTGAAGCATTGCCGGGCAGCCATGATGATCATCCTGCGAATAATAACGGTGAAGGTAGCCATTATCGTAAAATCGTGGAATTCAGCTTGAAAAACTAACGGTTTTTTGTAAAATACAACTCCTTACACTTATAAACGGGGAGAAATGTTATGTGGCCTGACGAGCAACATCAAAAAAAAGCAAAACTGAAAAATAATTTCAATCGTAGCAAAGAGACGATGCAGATATGGCTTTCAACACTCGCTTTCGTGGGGCTTGTGGGAACGATGGTCGTGATTAACTGGGCGGAGAATGACCGTGTGCGCGCGATTTTAGAAATGAGCGAACAGGAGAAAGCGGACAAAACTCCGCATTCCCAATATTATTGTGATGAGTATGGGCGGGAAGTTAAAGACCCTTCTAAAAACCCATTGGCCGTTCCTTGTAATAAATTTGTGCCAAAGCTTTAAAGATAGAAAGTGTTTCTATTACAGTATGTTAGTGTGTTTCTTTCTCTGTTTTCAAAAGAATTAATATATTCTTAAAGCTTATCTATTACCGTGGGGGCAGGGTGAAATTTGCGCCCGTTGTCTGATTTTTGGTACAATGGTCTAGACATAAGAAAAAACGATAAAAAAGACTATAAACGAAGAGGGTGTAAGTGAGTAATATTCAAGATGACATGACGGCGTTTAAAGACCCCGCTCCTCATAATGAGGAAGCGGTATTATTGTCTCAGTCGATGGCTTCACAAATGGATGTTGATCTCTTGGTCAATGGCAGCGAAAGAATTATGGTGCTGCATGACAAACCCTTTCCTGATCTTCTTAAGTGGGGTGAATATGATGCGGAAACGAAGACTCTGAACTTTGTTATGCGGGGTGGTGATGTGATGGATATGGGTATGAAAATACTCGATTCACTGGACTCAAAAGTACAAAAAGCCACAAAACTTTACGCGATTTATATGCAGGATGGAAAAATCGTGGATTATTACAATGTACCACTGATGGTACATAGTGATGTGGTAGGGGGGTAATAATGGCTAAAGAAAAGAATCAAGCAGAACAACTTATAAAATCAATGAGTAAGAAGTTTCTCATGGAGCCTTTTTCTAAAGCTAAGAAATCCAAGGATCCAAGTGAAAAAAAAGAATATATGACACAGGCTAGGGACTATAAGAATTTTAAAAAAGCGGTTATAGGGGCAAAGGATGGAGATGGTAATGCCGTTTTTATTAAGCTTGGTAAAGAAGCAGCAAAAATGGATTCCCAAGATAAAGGAAAAAACTTTGGGGGCGCGATTGATAAAATAGACGCTGCTCTAAAACAGGATCCTGCTTTATTTAAAAAGATGACGAATTTTCTGAAAAAAAATCCAGATTTGGCTGAGTCGGGTATAAAAATGTTTTTTGCAAAACCGGACTTGATAAGTAAATCCGGGCAGATGGAGTCGCTTGCTTCTTTGTCAAAGAATAAAGGCTTTGATGAGTTTTTGGAAAGAGTGAATGAGCATGAGGGGCTGCAGAAAATATTTTTTGAAGGTGGCGATGGTTCGGGAAAAGCTTTGGATGAGCTTACCAAAGCAGCCAAAGAAAATCCTGATCTTTTTGTTCATATGAATAATTTTATGACCAACCACCCCGGTATGGTCGATGATGTAGCGAACCAGTTTTTGAATGATCCAACGGGAGCCATGTTTACGGTTCAGATGCATACGATGGTTGATCTGTTTCTTACGGAGATTGCCGGTTTTAGTCCTGATTTGGCTAAGTTTTTGCAACCTATAGCAAATACGTTGATTTCTTTGTCAACTGCATTTGATGGTGTTTTGGGCGATTTTCAAAAAGATATTAAAGGCTTTTTTGGTCCAGAGGGAGAAGAGAAAAAAATAGAGGGTCAGAGTAGTAAAAATGGGAAATTGACAGAAGATATCCCTATAAAAAATGACAATGTGACCATTACAATGAAGAATGGGACTGTCGTTGAAATGCCGGCAAAAACCTATGAAACTCTAGAAGAAAAAGGACTTACAGGTCATTTTAAATCGGCAAATAGCACTGACAAAACTTCTGAGCCGTCGCAAGATAACTCTGACAAAGAAATAGTAAAAGAGGTTACGCAGACTACTGATAATACAGCAAATTTGGTGCCCGGATAAAAACGAAGGAGGACTATAAAATGAATCAAGCATTAGAAGATAATAAAGGGGTTTGTAAAGATGCCTTTTCTCAGGAATGTGCCCCGGTTATTTATGGGTTATATGAATCAATGAACACCAAGTTTACAGTGGATAAGGATAATCCCGGTGCTGTTAACATGACAATTTCAGCAAGGGGTGCTGTCAATTATATTGACAATAATTCTGAAGCTCTTGTTGATGATATTGTAAATAGTATAGAAAGAGCTGCTAGAAAAAAATTTACTCCTGAAGATAGAGAGATGAAAGAGCTGACTGTTGAGAGTGACTTAGATGATGCAAAAGCGGCCTTTATAACCTTAGATGAAGAGGGGGAAATGAATCTGAGCAGACAAAAGTTGAATCAAAAGCTTGCGGGGGTTGGATTTGAAGGGGGAGTTTCTGGAATGATAGATGCGGCTAAGCAGTCTATGGGGTCTATGCAGAATCCAGAGCAAAAGTCTGTTATGGAGTCTGCTCTTGCGAAAGCGGAAACAGCAACAACGGTACATGTTTCTAATGCGCCGGCACCGTAAGAAGATTTTGTTCTCAAGCCGCTTCTTTTTCACGGATCAGGTCCGGTAATATCCCTGCCGATCCCATGGCCTGTTTCATGAAAAACCGTTTGGCAAAAGGCAGGCGTGAAACAGCACGTAACCCGGCGCGTCTGGCTATGCGGACGGGCGCGATGTTGTTGGAAAATAGTTTAACAAAGCCGTCACAGGTTCCGGCCATGGCCATATTATCAAAGCGTCGTTGCCGCTGGTAATTTTGTAAAAGGGTTGGACCTCCCGGGTCGTAGCCTTTTTGCACGGCACTTGTTACAAGCGTTGACAGTGCCGCAATATCCCGGAATCCCAGATTAAGCCCTTGCCCCGCAATGGGGTGTATACCGTGTGCCGCATCGGCAACAAGAGCCATGCGTGGCGCGATGTAGTTGTGGGCGTGGATAAGACTCAGCGGGTATGAAAAGCGTTTTTCGATTTGGTGGACGTTGCCGTAGAAATCCGGGAATCGAGCATTCAGGGCGGCATCAAAAACATCCTGATCGTAGTGAATGGCGGAGTCTTTTTCCGGTTTATGCTCCGTCCAGACGATGGATGAGCGATGCGCACCGCTTTTGGGGTCGTCGGTTAAAGGCAGGATGGCGAACGGGCCTTCGGGGCGAAAATTTTCTACGGCCGTGTTTTTATGCGGGTTTGTATGTGTAGCGGTGCATACAATAGCGCGCTGGTTATAGGACCATCCCCGCGTAGCAATACCCATCCATTCCCGCGTAAAAGAGCCGCGCCCGTCTGCACCCACAACAAGCGGCGCGGAAAAAGCCTGCCCGTCTTCCAGATGAACGGTCACTTTGTCTTCATCACGGGAGAAATCAAGGATTTTGGCCGGGGCAATATGAGTGGCTGTTTTGAGTGCGGAAACGCGCTCAAACATGGCGCGCCGCATCAGGCGGTTTTCGGCAATCCAGCCGAATGTACGGTCATCAACTTCACTGCTGTTAAATTCCAGAAGGACGGGCGAATCACCATCCTGAATGTGAATGGTGCTGATGGGGCAAGAATTATGTGCCATGCCACTCCAAATTCCGGCGGCTTCCAGTACTTTACGGGATCCGTATGAAACAGCTGTGGTGCGGCCGTCAAAGGCTGTTTTAAGCTGTGTGTCAGGGGCATCCCGATCAATGCATAGGACCTTGACATCATGCGTGGCTAATAAGGCGGTTAACGTTAATCCCGCTAATCCACCGCCAACGATAATGACATCATGTTCAGCTGTTGGTTTCTTTTTCTTCATAACGCCTAGGATACAAGGAAAAGAAGCGCTGTAAAGACTCTATTGGAACAGATCGACGGGAATATCATATTCCAGACCGAGGCGGAACTCATGGGTGCTGTAACCAAAATCATATGTGCCGACTTCTATGTCTGAGGTGCCTAAAATTCTGTAACTTCCTGTGAAGGCCATGTTTGGTTTGACCCTGTATCTCAGGCCACTTCCCAGTTGCCATGCAAAATCCTTTGAATTACCAAGGGCATCCGGGGCCAAACCGGAACTGTCGTCAATCTCCGTATCGTTAAATGCCAGCCCGCCGCCAAAAGAGATAAAGGGCTCTACATTTTTCCATTTCATGTCTATGTCATAATAGAAATTAACCATCCAGAGCCATGTTTCCATGCTTCCGCCCAGAGGAAAGGTACCGGCATTACTAAAATCAATATTATCCATGTCGGCCTTGCGGTAGGATAGCTCCCCTTCTACACGCCATTTTGGTGTCAGGCGTAAACCCAGAGCGCCGCCGAAAGATTGTGTGTTTTGAAATTTGATATCGCCGCTGGTCGGAACGCTTTTTTCATTAAATCCGCTGTCCCGAAAGGCGTTTAGACCTAAATAGCCCGCGAAATAAAGACGGCTGGATTGTGCCTGTGCAGGATTTGCCAGAAACAACAGTCCAACTATGACTACAAAAGCAGCGCACGCTTTTTTCATCTTTTTTGTCTTTCGAATAATGGCCGAACAGGCCGGAGGGGCATCAAACACTACAAAGAGTTTATACCAATCTGGCGTCCAGAGGCAAGTGTTGCTGTCCTGAGCAAATGAAAGGGCCGTGCTTAGGCGATGGGGGCGTCGACTTTGACGGGTAAATCAGCCGCAATAGGCTCATCATCCAGCATTTCGATCATGCCGCCCGGCTGCACCGCAAAATTGGCAATAAAGAGGGCGTTGGAATAAAAGACGACACCATCGCATAAATATTCGCCTTTCTCATTTTTTCCTTCATAGGTTGCCGGACGAATTGTTCCCTCGATAACGGCCCGGGTCTGGTCGTCCATTTCCTGAGGCATATCAGGGTTGTCAGTGGATTCAACAATCAGGAAGGGGCCTTCTTCTCCTCTGACGAAGAAACAGAAAAAATGCAAATAATCCAGTATGTTTTCTTCAGTTAATTTAACCGGCGCGGCGTGGTTGACCTCATGAATCGGTGGAGAGGTTCCGTTTAAACGGAATAAATTACCCTCCAGCGTCAGGTAATAAACATTAAGGTTTTTTGGTGTCCAGTTGGGGTCGCGGACACGAACCAGAACAACCTGATCGTAAAAGGGTAAGGCGCGCCATGAGACTTGTGTCGTTTGTGGCGATGTTTTGAATTTTCCATCAATAGGTTCAACCTGTTCCAGAAAACCCTGTAATTCTTCCCCTGTTACCGGGTTCCAGTTATTATCATCGTACATGTACGGTTCCTTTTAGTTCTGTTATGCCGCTAACTTAACAAAATTTAACCCATCTATCATGGCAGACAGAGCCATTTTGTGCAAAGCCCGATTTCAGAGAAATTATGCCTTTTGTTTGGATTGGTCAAAGAAATAATTAATTTGTATTCTGAAATCATTGACATCTGCTGCTGAAATCGTTATACACGCCCCTTATTGATAACATTAACCGATTTATATTGAAGAAACGGAGCGCCGTATTATGAAACGTACATTCCAGCCCAGCCGCTTAATTCGTAAGCGCCGTCATGGTTTTCGCTCCCGTATGGCGACAAGAACAGGACGTGCTATTTTGGCCCGTCGGCGCGCAAAGGGCCGTAAGGTTCTGTCAGCCTGAGCGGTTGTTACCGCCATGCATGCTTTGAAAAAGGATATGAGAATGTTGGATCGTTTGAAAAAACGGTCCGATTTTTTGTGCGTACAAAAAGAGGGCAAAAAATGGGTGTCGAAAAGCCTGATTTTGCAGGCTATGGGGACTGAGACGGGAATGGTACGATTTGGTCTTACGGTTAGTCGGCGCGTGAGTAAGTCGGCTGTGAAGCGCAATAGAATCAAAAGGCGGTTGCGGGCGGTTGTCTATGATATTTTACCGTTTTACGCTTGTGATGATGCTGATTATGTTTTAATTGGACGTCAGGAAACGGCGGACCGCTCCTATGCTGATCTGACAAACGATCTGAAATGGTGTTTGAAAAAACTGGAGTTTGAAAAAAAGAGATGAGTATAAATTTGTTTTTTATTCGGGTTCTCCAGTTTCCTGTCAGACTTTATGCATGGTTTTTTTCACCATTATCCGGACCGCAATGCCGTTTTTATCCGACATGTTCGTCCTATATGTTGCAGGCCATTGAAAAACACGGCGTTTTAAAAGGGCTTTTTCTTGGTACAAAACGTATTTTTTGTTGTCACCCATGGTCTTCTGCCCCTGCCTGTGATTCTGTGCCGGAACGGTTTGCCTGGAGCAGTATCTTCCGCTATAAACGCACTCATTAGGACTATGACCCGGGAATGAAATATCATGATTAACGATAAAGACCAGATGCATCCTGACGATATACGCAATCTTATTATTTTTGGTGTTGCGGCGATGCTGATGTGGTTTTTGTTCGATACTTATCTTTTGGAGCCGCGGCTTGAAAAAATCAAAGAATCACAAGAAGCGCAAATTGTGGCGGCAGAACATAAGGAAGAGCAGATTCGTTTGGGGATTGTTGAGAGTATCGTGCCCCCACAGCTCACGAAACCACGCGCGGCAGTCATTGCGGATATTCCCCGCTTAAAGATAGATAACGGTTCTATTTTCGGCTCTATGGCGCTTGTCGGTGGACGGATTGATGACCTGAGCTTTCAGGACCATTATGATACGCTGGAAAAAACGGAGCATGTTGTTTTGTTATCACCCGCCGGAACCGAATATCCGCGTTATGTTGAGATGGGATGGGTTGCCGGTGATACGACGATTAAAGTTCCCGATCATGATACACGCTGGCAGGTAGAAGGAAATGACCTTTTAACACAGGGGCACCCTGTGACGGTTTATTGGAATAACGATCAGGGTTTGCGTTTTGAACGCTATATGGAACTCGACGATCACTACATGTTTAAAATTACTCAGCGTATTGTTAATAACGGCAGTAAGGCGGTTACGCTGTTTTCCTATGGGCTCATAACGCAACATGACCTGTCTCAGTATATGGGCAGCAGAAGTATTGTTCATGAAGGCCCGATTGCTTATGTTGCCGGCGAGCTTATGGAACGTTCCTACAGAAAAATGAAAAAAACTGTACAGGAAGAGGCGCAAGCAGCAGAGGGATGGATCGGAATTACTGATAAATACTGGCTGACGACGCTGATCCCAGACCAGACAGTGCAGACAAAATTCCGTTTTGTTTATAGCCCGTCGCTTCAAGAGGGTGATCGAGAAAAATATCAGGTTGATATTATGGGGGGGGCAACGGTTGTCGCTGCGGGTCAAAGTGGCGCTGTGACAACGCGTTTGTTTTCCGGGGCAAAAGAAATCAAGCTGTTGGGGCAATACGAGAAATCAGAAAATATCAGGCATTTTGATCTGACCGTAGATTTTGGAATGTATTACTTTATGACCAAGCCTTTCTTTTACATTCTTGATTTTTTTGGTGGGCTGGTTGGTAATTTTGGCATCGCGATTATCATGTTGACGGTCCTAATTCGGGCCGCTGTCTTTCCTTTGGCGAATACGTCTTTCCGTTCTTTTGCAAAATTAAAGGAAATATCGCCGCAGATGAAGGAAATGCGGGATAAATATTCAGATGATAAGGAGAAGCTGCAGAAGGAGTTGGTTAAGCTTTATGAGCGGGAAAAGGTTAATCCTGCGGCGGGTTGTTTTCCTATTTTGCTTCAAATTCCGATTTTCTTTGCTCTCTATAAGGTCCTGAATATGACGATCGAAATGCGTCATGCACCATTTTTCGGTTGGATTAAGGATCTTTCGGCGCCAGATCCGACAACGGTTTTTAATTTGTTTGGTCTCATTCCCTGGCAGCCACCATCCCCCCTGATGATCGGTGTGTGGCCTTGTTTGATGCTCTTGGCCATGATGGTACAGAAAAGGCTAAATCCACCGCCACAGGATCCTAATCAGGCCTTTATGATGAATTTAATGCCATTTTTTATGGCCTATATTCTGGCTAAATTTTCAGCGGGTCTTGTGATTTACTGGACGTTTAGCAACATTTTATCCGTTGTTCAGCAATATATCATTATGCGTTCGATGGGTGTGGAGGTGCATTTATTTAAATGGGGCAAGGCAGAGAAAGAGATGGCGGCCATGGTGAAAGACGGGCCAGTTGTTCATCCTGGATTGGGAGTGATAGAGGATGAAATTGAAGACGCTTTGTCTGGCCATGATAAGGCCGTTAAAAAAGAAAAAGCGATCTCGCCACCAAAACCGAAAAAGAAACGAAAGAAAAAATAACAGTAACAGTTGTTAGGGCGTGTTGATGCAAGACCAATTTACATATCTGGAAATTGAAACGGCCCGGAAAATTTTTGCCGGTGACTGTGACTTCATGCTTGGTGTGGCCGGGCTGGAACAATTGCCGGTATCGGACAAGCCGGAAGTGGCTTTTGCCGGGCGCTCGAATGTCGGAAAATCGTCTTTGATTAATGCTCTGACGGGGCGTAAGGCCTTGGCTCGCACCTCTCATACTCCTGGCCGGACGCAACAGCTTAATTATTTTGATCTGGGTAGCGTCTTTTATTTTGTTGATATGCCGGGTTATGGTTACGCGAAGGTTTCAAAGACACAGAAGGATGAATGGAACAAGCTCATCCGTGATTATTTGCGCGGCAGACCAACGCTACGATGCGTATTTATATTAATTGATGCTCGGCACGGTCTGAAAGATAATGATCAGGAAATTATGAAGATGTTGGATGAAACGGCTGTGCCCTACCGGATTGTACTGACAAAATCTGATAAGCCGAAACAGGGAGAGCTGGCAAAAATAGCCGATCAGACGACGGCACAGCTAGGCAAACATGCAGCAGCTTTTCCTGAGGTCATGATGACTAGTGCTCATAAAAATCAGGGCATGGAAGAATTGAGAGCGACTATTTTAAAGCTGACGTCCTGAGTTTAACGCTGTTCAATCACACTGTAATAGCTCCACATTGTACCGGCGGCGTTTGATACGCATAAAGTGGGCCGTCCATCGCAGGCAGCGCATTCGGCAATGTCCAGATCATTGTTTGGGGCATTTGTGTGAAGTGTGGCATCAATCAGGATTTTATTTATATCTACGGTCAGTGTCGGTATGACTGCAGACCCCGTAAGTTTTTCATTGATTCGGGCGCAGATTGTCTGATCAATCTGGTGCGCGACAAGGATAACATCTGTTCCTGTTGTTTGCGTCCATTCCACATTGTTAAAGCTGCCCATATACCAGCCGGGGGCCGGGTCTGTGTTCACTTGATTAACGGCTTCTGTCGGGAGCTGCGGTAGAGTGAGGGCGCCGCCCTCGGGGTGAAAAACCTTGTGAATGTGAGGGGGAGTAGCGTAAGCCAGCCCGTCATCCGGTATTGTAAAAACAAGATCGTCTATTTCGCTGCCGGTATAGGCCATACGGTTCACAGCCTGTTGGATATGACTCGCGGTTTGTATGATTTGGGTGGACTGTAATTCTATTTTTTCTTCTGCCAGTGTCCCGGATTCGGAACTGTCAGTCTGTCGTGAGAGAACAAAGCTTAAAGCGGCGAACAGAGCGACGGCGATCAGGACATAAATCATGGCGTTGCCGTGCTCCCCCCTGCGAGGAGAACGAAGTGATGAAGATGAAAAAGACTTGTCGATTTTGTTCATAACGATGCTATTCTACGCGAATGGCTTTAGACTTCATATCATTGATTTTGGGTTTGGCGGGCGGCTTTGTTTTGGCCGCCGGTTTTCTTGGTTTTTTTATTCTCCGGCTGGAGCGGGAAAAGACCGTTCTTAAAACAAAATTGGAGCATGAGCAGACGGGCCGGGAGGAAATGGGCGGTTTATTTGCTTTGACGGCGCAGGAGGCTCTGAAAAAAAGCAATGAGCAGTTTCTACAATTAGCGCAGGAAAAAATGAAACAGGCGCAGGCCGACGGAGACCATGATCTTGAAAAGCGGCAAAAAGCTATCCATGAACTTATTAAACCGGTTCAAAAACAGCTTGATGCGCTGGGCGGTGCGGTGGAGCAAATCAAGGGTACGGATAAGGCTCTGCGGGATGATTTAAAAAACCTGAGCCGGGAAACGGCACGGCTTGTCGGTACGTTGCGTGATCCGGCGGCACAGGGCAAATGGGGTGAGTTCATACTGGAAGGTTTGCTGGATAAATCGGGTCTGATTAAAGGCGTCCACTATGAAACACAGGTCAGTATTGAAAGTGAAGGCGGCAGGCAGCGGCCCGATGCCGTGATTCATATGCAGGATGGTTTGAATGTGATCATAGACGCCAAGGCACCGCTCAATGAATTTGCGGACAAGCTGGGCGAAAATATGAGCACAGAAGAGATGCAGCGACTAATGAAAAATCTGGCAAAGCAGGTGCGTGAACACGTTAAAATTCTGGGCCGGAAGAATTACTGGGAAAAAATGGAAAGTCCTGATTTTGTAATTCTGTTTCTGCCGTCTGAACATATGTTCAGTATAGCGTTGCGGACTGATCCCGATCTGGTGGATTATGCGGCGGAAAACGATATCGTGATTGCCTCGCCGACTTTGTTGATGTCCTTGTTGCGTGTTGTGGCCTTAAGCTGGCGGCAGGTCGAACTGGCAAAGAATGCCGAGGAAATCTCCAGTCGGGGCGCGGAACTCTATAAACGTCTTCAGGCTTTTTACGGCCATATGGACCGGGTTGGTAAAGGTATAGGTACAGCCATGAAGGGCTATAATGATGCGGTCGGCTCACTGGAACGCTCCGTAACGCCCGCGGCTCGGAAATTCAAGGATTTGCAGTTGCAGGGGGGGAATAAAGATCTTCCTGCGCTGAATATGCTGGAAGATACGCCGCGCGCCCTGTCTGCGCCGGAGGCTTTGACAGGGCCGGGAGAAGAACCCGATGATGTTTCGGACGAACAACCGAAGAAACGAGCTTGAGCTTGATTTTTAAGCCATCTGTCTCTAAATAGAAGCGTTATGAGTATATTAAAAATTGTAACTGTTCCTGATCCTGTTTTGAAATCTGTCGCGTATGAAGTCGCGCAGGTTGACGAGGCAATCCGCAAACAGATTGATGACATGCTTGAAACCATGTATGACGCGCCCGGTATCGGTCTGGCGGCGAATCAGGTCGGTATCCTGAACCGGGTTCTGGTCATGGATCTTGAGAGCCGGGATCTTGAAAGCCGGAATGTTGATAATCGCCGGCCTATCCATATGGTCAATCCGGAAATTATCTGGTCCTCTGAAGAATGGAGCGTCATGGAAGAGGGTTGTTTGTCTATTCCGGAGCAATTCGCGGAAGTGGAGCGCCCGGCTTTGGTTCGTGTAAAATATTGGGATTATAACGGTCAGGAACAGGAATTAGAGGCCGCAGATCTTTTGTCCCATTGTGTTCAGCATGAAATTGACCATTTGAACGGTTTGCGGTTTGTTGATCACTTATCCAGCCTGAAGCGCAATATGATGATCCGCAAGGTTGAGAAACTGACAAAGCAGCAGGAAGTTCTGTGAGCGCCGGTTTGCGCATTGCATTTATGGGAACACCGGATTTTGCCGTGCCGGCGCTTGAAGCCCTGATTGATAACGGTTATGAGGTTGTCTGTGTTTATACGCAACCGCCCCGGCCTAAAGGGCGCGGTCAACGCGTGCAGCCTTCACCTGTTCATCAGGTGGCAGAGGCTCATAATATTCCTGTTCATACGCCAAAATCTCTGAAAAAGGATGAAGATGCTCGTTTGGTGCTGGCGTCTTATGAGCCTGATATTGCCGTTGTTGCGGCTTATGGTCTGATATTGCCGCAAGAGGTTCTGGACACCCCCCGTTATGGCTGTTTGAATATTCATGCCTCTCTTTTACCGCGCTGGCGTGGTGCGGCGCCGATCCAGCATGCCATTTGGGCCGGAGACGCGGAAACGGGGATTTCTATTATGCAGATGGAAAAGGGGCTGGATACGGGCCCGGTTATCGAGGAAAAAGCCGTTACGATCAGACCGCAAACAACAGCGCAAAGCCTTCATGATGAATTGTCTGCCTTGGGAGCTGCGATGATTGCGGGTGTCATGGGCCGCCTGACAGCAGAAGGTAGATTGGAGTCTGTGCCGCAAAACGAGGATGGTGCAGCTTATGCCTCTATGCTGAAAAAGGACGATGGCCGTGTTGATTGGACGCAAACAGCCACGGAGATTGATAGACAAATCAGGGCTTTAACGCCATGGCCCGGTGTGTGGACGCTCACAGCGGATGAAAAGCGCCTGAAAATTATTGAAGCGGAAATCGTTTCGGAAGAGTATACACAGCCCCCGGGGACCATTCTGGATCATGCGGGGCATATGTCCTGCGGCGGTGATACGGCGTTGCGGCTACTAAAGATACAGCCTGAAAATAAGAAAGCCATGGATTCTGTTTCCGCTATTAACGGCAATTATATCAAAATTGATGATGTTTTTTCCTAGAGATTAAGAGGGCGTGATGCGTGTTTTAACCTGGAATATTAATTCTGTACGTCTTCGTATGCCCATGTTGCGGCGGGTCATAAAAGAAGCGGATCCCGACATTATTTGTCTTCAGGAAACCAAAACCCCGGATGAGCATTTTCCTTTACAGGACGTTATTGACGAAGGTTATGCCCATACGCATATCCATGGCATGAAGTCCTATAACGGAGTTGCCATTTTATCTCGAATACCTTTTGCCGACACCAAAACCTATCATCGCGTTGGAAGGGAAGACTGCCGGCATATTGCTGTGGAGCTCGCACAATTTGAGTTGCATAACCTTTATATTCCAGCGGGCGGTGATGAGCCCGATCCTACTGTGAATGATAAATTTGCGCATAAGCTGGGTTTTGTCGATGAAATGGCAGACAGCTTCAGAACAAATTACAAAGCAGATCATCCTATGGTGGCTGTCGGCGATTTTAATATTGCCCCCTTTGAAAATGATGTGTGGTCACATAAACAGCTTCTGAAAGTTGTTTCTCACACCCCCATAGAAGTTGAAAAATTATCTGCTATGAAAGCTTCACTGGATTGGGTGGATACGGCACGCCATTTCGTTCCAGAAGAGGAAAAATGTTATACGTGGTGGTCTTACCGTAACCGGGACTGGAAGAAGTCAAACCGGGGGCGTCGTCTTGATCATATATGGGTTACGAGGCCCCTTGAGCCCTGCCTGAAAAGCTACAATATTTTGCGTGAGGCGCGTGACTGGGTAAAGCCTTCAGATCATGTACCTGTGATGATAGATTTGGATTTATAATTGCCATCATAATGGATTGTGTTAAAATCAGTGTTGTTGTTTATTTATCAACATATTGATTTTCATGATTGATTCTCTTCTCCCTTTGTATAGTTACTGTGAATATGACCTTGGTCCTCTTCACCAGCCTCTCAATTTTTTAAGTTGTGCCGTGTTCTGGCTGGGCGCCGCATGGCTGGCTGTCAGGGGAGGGCAGGACGAAGAAAAGCCTAATTTTAATCAGATTGCTGCCGTGCTTTTGTTTGTTTTGGGTATTTCCGGGATGGTGTGGCATACAACGCAAAATCAATGGGCGCAGGCCGTTGATATGATTGGTATGTCATTGTTGCTGACCGTTATTGTTTCTGTGTTGTGTTCTGATATTTTTAAATGGGGAACAAAAAAAGGCCTGATCACGGTCGTTATTATTATTTTCCTGAGTGCTTGGTTAAAAGATTCAAGCCCACTTCTTTTACAGCAACATGGCGGTATATTTTTACCGGCTTTGTTTTTTCTGGCAATGGTGGCCCTTAAAATTCAGACGGAGAACGAAGAGGTAACGGTTTACCTTCTGTCTGCGGCCTATCTTTTGTTTTTTGGGCTGGCGTTTCGAAGCGCTGACACTTACCTTTGTGCCTATTTTCCGCAGGGGTTGCACTTTTTGTGGCATATTATGTTGGTTTTGTCGGTGGTTTATATGAGCAAAACTCTTGAAGAATTGCATAATATTTCCTACAGGACTTCGGAGAAAATGACAGATACGGATGAAGGTTAGCAGTAGTTTTTGCGTTTTTTCCCATGATATTCGTATGCTGGATTGCGGGATAAAAGAATCTCCGAAATATCCTGACCATTTGGTAGTACGGCACTGGCTATGATGCGTCCGGCATACTTTCCGTAGTGTATATCACGTAAAAGCACATCCCCCTCTTCCAGAAGAGAATGTAAATTCTGTTTTGCTATCAAGGCCATATCTTTTTCTGAGGCGCATTTTCCCTTTAGCTCCGGTGTATCAATATTGTCCAGCCGTACCAGTGTTTCAATCTCCTGCCCCAGCCACACCTGAATACGGGCGCGGAAGGTGTCGCCGTCAATAACATCCAGTATTTCAGCATGATAAGGTCCGGGCATGACATCGTTTCCCAGTGCCGGCCAAGATAGAAGTAACGATATAGCAAAAAACATAACCTTAAGATTGCTCATATGTTTATATATACAACTTTTGGTTATATTTATAAATTTCTATTTGGGCAAGTTTACGCGCGCTGAAGATTTGTTGTGACGAAGAAGAATTATCATCGCCCCTGTTCCTCCAACCGTTCCCAATATACCGGCCTGTGCAAGTAAGGCGGTATATATTCCAGCATGATCGCTGACCCAACTCATCAACAATGAACAGGGAATAAACATCAGACTTACCATCAGGCTGGCCGTTGATATAATCGTAGAACGCCGTGCGGAACTGACCCGTTTATTGATGTAGTTTTCTACATGAGGTTTTCCAAAGCCGAATACAAACGATCCCAAAAGAAGTAGGGGAATAATATGGTAGCCCGGTATTAGACCGCTCATCAGGAAAATAAGAAATATCAGACTGATCAGGGTAGAGAGAATTGTACGGCTGCTAAAATGTTTATCAAGATGGTGGCCAAAGTGGCCGCCCAGTCCGCCAACAACAAATCCGCCGGCTAGTAATATGCCAAACCAGCTTTCAGGAATATTTAATGCTAGATAATAGGGTTGTTGCGCCCACATGATGAGTTTTGTTGAGGTGAACATGATGGAGGATAAGAGTATGATTCCGGCAATCTCAGCATGGCCGTGTAAGGCATAGCGTATTGTAACCAACATGTCAGCCAGTGGATGTTTATGCATGCGTTCCTTCTGCCGGTCAGGCTCTGTCATAAACAGGCTTGTCACGAGCGCCATAAGAGACACAAGAATAGTGAGTAACATAGGGATTTGAGGGTTGGCCTGATAAAGAAATCCCCCTAAAACGGAGGCTCCCGCTACGGCATAGAGAGTAAGACCATGTTGAAACCCTTGTCGTTTGCGGTACTCTTCTTCCCGCTTTTCTGCGAGTAGATTGTCATACAACAAGGCGCTGTTTGTACCGGACATGAGGCTAATAGAGACGCCCAGTAAACATTGGGCTGTAAAGGCTTCCGCAAAGCTATCGGCCTGCCATAATAGTAAAAATCCGCCGGCTCTTGTTAATGAGGCCAGGATAAGTGAATGGGTTCGCTTCCAAACATCCGAAAGCCATCCTGTCGGAACCTCCATCAGGATAACAACTGTTGCAAATCCGGCTTCTCCGATCATAAATTCACGGAATCCCAGTCCTATGACATCTCGATAATAGAGGACGAGAACGGGCAGGATAAAAACAGACCCGGTTAAAAACATGTAGACCTGCAAGAGTCTTATGTTTTTGGTAATCATGGTTCTGGTCCCCATTTTACCGTTAACGGTGGCAGATTGTTGGTGTTGACCCGTGCGTAAATATGGTTATCAACGACCCGACCATCGGGCAGCATCGTTTCGTTTTTCATGACTCCTTCAAACTCATAGCCAAGTTTTTTGATCACAGCTTCGCTGGAATTATTGCCGTCGGCATGGGTGATCATGACGCGTCGGGCCTGCAATACATCAAAGGCATAGCGGGTAAGCGCATTCGCTGCTTCTGTTGCAAAGCCTTGATTTTGGGCTGATTTACGAACCCAGAAACCGATTTCATAGGTTCTTTTTCCCCAGTCAAATCTGTGCAAGCCTGTGTAGATAACGGGTTTCTCAGTTTTGCGGTCAAATCCGGCCATCATCATATCTTCTCGCAGGATAAAACGAGCATAGGCTTCCCGTACCGTTTTTTCGTCTTCTTCGGGCGAAGACGGCTCCTTTGCCCAGAGCATCCATTTGTGAGCAAGATTCCATGTTTCTTGCTTGGCTTCATTCATGGCGGCCCCGTCGCCCGGCGTGACCGCTCTTAACATCAGGCGTTCTGTGATGATTGGTAAGGGTAAATCGATCAGAATGGGTGTTTCAAATAGCTTTTTATTGATCATTTTTTTTTGCATTTTCTTCTCCTTTAAGTCTTATGTAGATTAAGAAAAACATAGAAAGATAACTCCCGGCAAGAAAATTTTGCATTGCAGCAAAAAACAAACTGATTTTCAAGAAGATTCATTTTTTTGTTGCTGCTTGTTCGAAGTGTTTGTATGTTATCGGCAGCGATACGTTGTGACTTTAGCATGATTAGTGATTACGAAATGGGTTTCGCTAGTCGCAACGGTAAGAAGAAGGGTCTTTTTTTGACTTTTCACAGAGGCTAAGGGCCGTTCGGTTCATTAATGAAAGACCGTTGCGAACGTTTTCCAAAAGCCAAATGAGTATTGTTTTTATGTAATGCGCATACATTATTGCGCATTGCGCCGTTTTTCCTGCATGGATCGCGTGTGGGAATCGTGGCGGCGCTATTTATTATGGAGATTAAAATGACAAAAAGAATGTTAATTGATGCCGTTCACTCAGAAGAGACAAGAGTGGCGGTTGTAGATGGAACCCGCCTGATTGATTTTGATTATGAAAGCCAATTTAGAAAGCAGCTTAAGGGGAGTATATTTTTAGCAAAAGTTACGCGGGTTGAGCCCTCCTTGCAGGCAGCTTTTGTGAATTTTGGTGGAAACCGGCATGGTTTTTTGCCTTTTTCTGAGATTCATCCAGATTACTTCCGTATACCTATTTCTGATCGTGAAGCTATTTTAGCCGAACAAAAGGCCGAAATGGATGCTCGTCAGGCAAAGGAAGAGGCTGATGAAGCGGAATGGGAAAAAGCAGAAAAAGAAAAAGCGGGAACAGATGGGGGTGATGAGTCTGCCGAGAAAGAAGAGGAAGATGAAAGTGACGAGATAGAGGAATTGGGAGGAGAGGATGTTGTCTCTTCCGAAGAAACAAGTGAGGAAGCGGGTGCGGAGTCTGATAGCCCGACTTTGGATGCAAAAGAGCTTGAGAATAAAGAAGAAAAGATAGATAACAAGCCCCGTAGTGGCAGAGACCGTGGCAGAGGTGGTCGTCATAATAATGGCCGTGGAGGTCGAGGCCGAGCCGCATCTAGTCGTCGTGTAGAAGTTGTGGGTGGGGACGGTATAGATGGAGACCGCCCTGTTCGACCTTCTCTGCGTCGTAACTATAAAATTCAGGAAGTCGTTAAACGTGGTCAGATTATGTTGATCCAGGTTTCCAGAGAAGAGCGCGGTAATAAGGGCGCTGCCGTGACAAGCTATCTTTCTTTACCGGGTCGTTATTGTGTTTTGATGCCGAATAGCCCCCGTGCCGGAGGCGTGAGCCGGAAAATTGCAAATTTTAAAGAACGGCGCCGTATGCGGGATATATTAAAGGAATTTAATGTGCCGGAAGGGATGTCCGTTATCATGCGGACAGCTGGTGTTTCTCGTACAAAAACAGAAGTGAAGCGTGATCTTGATTACCTCATGCGCTTATGGGACGACATTCGTGAATTGACATTGAGTTCCACGGCGCCGGCGAGCGTGCATGAAGAAGGTAGTTTAGTGCGGCGTTCTATACGTGATATTTATGGGCCGGACATTGAAGAGGTGTTGGTCGCTGGTGAAGAGGGTTTTAAATTTGCCAAGAACTTCATGAAAATGATGATTCCCTCTCATGCCAAACTTGTAAAACAATATGAGGATGAAAAGATACCTTTGTTCCAGCGCTATCAGGTGGATAGTCAAATTTTAGATATGGGCAGCCCTTCTGTCACACTGAAATCAGGGGGGTATTTGGTTATTAACCCGACGGAAGCTTTGGTTTCTGTTGATGTGAACTCTGGCCGGGCAACAAAAGAACGCCACATTGAAGAAACAGCTTTGAAAACAAATCTGGAAGCTGCAGACGAGGTGGCAAGACAATTGCGTCTGCGTGATCTTGGTGGTCTTGTTGTCATTGATTTTATTGATATGGAAGATCGTCGTAATAACCGGAAGGTAGAGCAGTGCTTGAAAGATGCGCTTTCAACGGACCGCGCGCGGATACAGGTAGGGCGTATTTCAAGTTTTGGTTTATTGGAACTGTCCCGGCAACGTTTGAATCCCAGTGTGACCGAAGCGCAATTTGATCTGTGTTCTCATTGTAAGGGTGTGGGCTCTGTCCGTACAACGGATTCTGCCGCTATTACGGCATTGCGGGCACTGGAAGAAGAGGGCAGCAAAAGTCGTTCCACAGAGGTTGTTTTGCAGGTATCCAATGTTGTCGCTCTTTATATTTTGAACAATAAGCGCGATATACTCGCTGATATTGAACGTCGTTATGGGTTTTCAGTTGTTATATTTGTAAATGATGAGCTGGCCGTGTCCGAGTTTTTAGTTGAATCTGAAAAAGGGGCAACGTCTGTGAAGGCAGATACGGATAAAGGGGAATCCAAGACAGTATCTTCCAGAGACAGGACAACGGGGGAGGAGTCAACGGACGATAAAAGTGACCGTTCCGGCGGCCGTCGTCGTGGACGTAGAGGGGGCCGCCGTCGTGGGCCCAAGGATTATAATAAAAACGACCAGGAACAAAAGAATGAAGCAGAAGGGAAGCCTCAACCCATTCCGGAGAAGGAAATGGTAGAAAAGCCGCCGGTTGAAGACAAACCAAAACGTAGTAATACACGGAGCGCAAAACCGGTTGTTAAGGTGGTTGATGATAAAAAAGAGACGCCTGTGACGGATAAAGCGTCGTCGAAATCAAAAAAAGCTGATGAAATGGTTTCTAAGGATACAAAAAAAGAAGTGTTGGAGGACGTTGTAAAACCAAAAAAAGCGACGCGCAAAGTAGCTGATAAGACATCTAAGAAGCCGAAAGAGGGGGATGTTTCGGCTGAGTTAGTGGCACCGGGTAAGCCGTCAAATGATGTGATTTCTACAGCAAGAGAGCATGAAACTGTTAATGAGGCCCCCAAGAAAAAGAAAAAAGGCTGGTGGAGCAAGGCTGAAGATTGATCTTGTCTAGTTCCTCCTGTGGCACAGAATTATATTTTCTTGCACGATGTGTCGGTTATATGTATAATACGCATGTTTTGTCGTTAACGCTGTGAGAGGTGCTTCATAATGAATGTAAGTTTGACATCAACATTTCTGGCTTCTGCCGCGGGCACAAGCTTTGGTCTGGGTTTATTGTATTTAGATAATTTTCTGATTAGTTTGCCTTATGCGGTTTCGTCGGTCATTTTTGGCACATCGTTCTTTCTGAACTGGGTCACGAAGGATAATGCAGAGATGGAGAAAGAGGACGATTCGGTACAGACAGATGTCCAGAATAAGGGTTTGGCCCTTTCTGTGCAGGTTGATGAGCCGGTGGATGAGAATGAAACCGGGAATAAGCCCTTTCCCGGAGACGCCTTATCTCCCTGAAAAAACTATTTCATCCAATCCTGAAGACGGCGACAGGCCTCTTCTATAGAATCTGTCGCACCAGCAAAGGAAATACGGATAGTCCCGTTGCCGCGTTTTTTATCAAAGTCTACACCCGGTGTGCAGGCTACTTTGGCTTCGTCCAGCATACGGCGGCAAAAGGTCTCTGAATCATTAGTCAGATGATTGACATCGGCATAAAGATAGAAAGCGCCTTTGGTATCTGAAAGCTTGTTAAAACCGGCTTTTGGCAATTCACGTTTCAGGATATCCAGGTTGTTTTTGTAGCGGGCGACGTAACTGTCCAGTACGTCGGTATGGTCAAATACTTTATAAGCGACGTGCTGGGCTAATGTCGGAGGCGAGACAAAGAGGCTTTCTGCTAAACATTTAACGCGGGGTGTTACATCTTCTGGTAAAACCAACCATCCCAACCGCCAGCCGGTCATTGCAAAATATTTAGAGAAACTGTTTACGATAATGGCATTATCCGTGTGCCGCAGAACGGTCTCCACAGGGTCGCCATAGGTAATGCCGTGGTATAATTCATCTGAAATAAGACGAACATCATTTTCATCGCACCATGCGACAATTTTCTGTATCTCTTCTGGTGAAATGATTGTTCCCGTTGGGTTAGAGGGGCTGGTAATAATCAGGCCTTCTATTTTTTCTTCCAGATTTTCCAAATGTTCAATTGTAGGCTGATAATCTGTTTCAGCTGTTGTTTCTATATGAACGGGTTCCATGCCCAAGGTTCGCAGGATACTGCCGTAGGGAGGATAGCCCGGTGTTGCCAGCGCAATTTTGTCACCATGCTCGAAAACGCTTAAAAATGAGAGTAAAAACCCTCCTGAAGCGCCGACAGTGACAGCAATTCGGTTGTAATCCAGGTCAATGCCATAGGATTCTTTGTACCACAATGCAATACGGTCCCGTAAAAGTGGGATACCAAGGGCCTCGGTATAGCCAAGACAGGGCATATTTTTGATTATGTCAGTAGCGTAAGCTAAGGCTTCCGGGGGCGCCCCGACGCTGGGTTGACCAGCCTCCATGTGAATAATGTCTTCGCCGCATGCTGTGCGTTCATTCACAACGCGCATAATATCCAAAACCCTGAAGACAGGAATGTCGGAACGTTCTGAAAGTTTCAAAGCCATAATTAAAAGTCTACCTTTAAGGATGTGAGGGACTATAGAAGCCATAAGGCGGATGGCTTTGCAAGCTTGTTTTTAATGTTTGGGCTTTGGAAGCGGAATGAATTTAGTTCAAATTTTAAATAAGTTTTATAAGTAAATATAAAATAAAGATACAATTGTTTGTATTTTTTACCCGGCCTTTACTTTTATTTTGCTAAAATTAAATAGTAATTACTAGTTTAAACGAGACAATTTGTTTAGAAAGGGTTTTTTGTAAAATTTATGCTCATTCATTCGTAGTTTTTTTGAGGTTTTACCCCGCAGATAGAGCTTCTTTTAAATTATAATCGGATGAATGTTTTGTCCCCCTTAGCCGCCGGGTTTCCCGGCGGCTTTTTTTATGTATTAATAGAGGCGTTGTTTTGTCACTTTCTTATTATCAAAAGGATGCTTTTCATGCGCTTTTTAACTGTGAGTTTAATGTCCCTGTGTTTGTTTTTCTCTTTTGCCGGTGCGGCGTATGCGGAAGAAACGGAAACAGATATGTCGCCTTACGTGGGAAAAATAAAAACGGCGGCTGTGGCGTTGCTGGAAACTCTTAATGAAGAACAGGTGAACCATATGGCCGTCATCAAAGAATCCTCTGGTATGATTCGCGCTGTACGCATTGTCAGAACGGATGTTTCTAAAGCTGTCGAGTCCTGCGGTAAGGAGAATGAATCCATCAAAGCAGAGATGGATGAACGTTTTAAAGGATGGAATCAGGCTGTGACACCTGTTCTGGAAGGGCATGAAAAAGCAATGGATGAAAGTATTATGCATGAGGGGCGTTTTAAAGACCCCGAACAAATAAAGAGCTATATTTCTCTGATTGATGAGGCTGCAAAACATGCGGAATCAAAAATTGAAAAGATTCCGGTGACAACGGAAGAGGCTTGCCAATCCCTTTTGAAATCTATGGACAGGACGCAGGAAAAGCTGGTGGATCTTTTAAAGGAGATCGCATGGCTTCCAGAAGGTGCCGCGCCCGATTCTGGAGCAAGTCCTTGAAAATTTTGCAGGCTATGGCTGGCGCACCGCATGGCGGTGCTGAAACGGCCTTTGTTGACATGTGTCTGGCCCTGCATGAATCCGGAGAGCAGGTGGAGGTCGTCACGCGTCCTAATCCCTTGCGTGTTACACAGCTCGAAAAAGCCGGGTTAAAAGTGCATGAACTTCGTTTTGGCAATACGCTGGATGTTTATACGTCTTTTCGCATGAAAAAAATTATAACGAATTTCCAACCGCATATTGTGCAAACATGGATGTCTCGCGCGGCGCAAAAAACACCGCGTTGGAATGCGAGTATGAAAATTCCACGCTATATCGTCGTGTCCCGTCTGGGGGGCTACTATAAGGTTAAACATTTCAGGCAGAGCGATTACTTCACGACTATAACGCCTGATATTAAACGGTTTCTTACTGATAATGCCGTTGTTTCTGATAAAGTGCGGCATATTAATAATTTTGCTGAAACAGAAACGGTTATGCGCTCTCTGGATCGTAAGACGTTTGATACGCCGGACAATGCGCCCCTGCTTTTGTCTCTTGGCCGGCTTCATGAATCAAAAGCGTTTGATACGCTTATGAAAGCACTGGTTTCTGTGCCGGGTGTGTATTTGTGGATTGCCGGAGAAGGCCCTCAGCGGGAAGAATTGGAAAAGCTGCGTGATGATCTGGGGTTAGAGGGCCGTGTTCGTTTTTTGGGATGGCGGGATGATCGGGCGGCTTTATTTCAAGCCGCCGATATTTGTGTTTTTCCTTCCCGTTATGAACCGTTTGGAACGGTTTTTGTACAGTCCTGGGCGCAAAAAACGCCCTTGATAACAACGGATGCCGACGGGCCTAGACAATATGTAAAAGATTGTGAGGACGGCCTTGTTGTCCCTGTTGATGATGTGGCGGCCATGACAGGCTCTATTCGCCGCCTTGTTGATGACAAAGCCCTATGCTCTGTGTTGGCTGCAAACGGTTATAAGCGCTACAAAAATGAGTTCACAAAAGAACAATCTGTCAGGTCTTATCTGGATTTTTATTATGATGTTCTTGACCGGGAAGGACTGGTCTCCGTCGTTTAATTCCTGTGTTTTCTCTGAAATTTGCGATTTTGAGCCTTTTTATGAGACAATTATGTCTAGAGGAGTAAAGGTGTGAAATGAGCGATGATCCGGAAGAGATAAAACTTAAGGGTGACCCGACTAAGGATCCCGAGGGTAAAAAAAAGCGTGAAAAGACTTGGGAAACCAGTGTCTGGGGGCGTTATAAGCATCGTGTTTTGATGGGTGTATCGGATAAAGACGATTATCTGGTTGTTGATCCCAGAGGTAGAAAGAATCCGCAAACACGTCAGAAAGACGTTAGTGACGAACAACTGCGCCTGATGATTGTTAAGGGTGTGCTGGAAAAAGGCTTTCAAACACTCTATTTTTACAAGGGTAATAATATAGACCCCATGCTGACCAGTAAGGCGCAGCAAATGCTCAATGATTTGATGAAACCCGGTCATGTTTTGGCGGGTTACAATGTTGGTATCAGTACCCAGAAAATGGAGAAGCTTGAAAGCTGGCGAAAATACCCGCTTTCACAATGGTTCCGTGACCGTGAAGATAGCAGTGATGCAAAAGCACACCAAAAGTCTGAAAAGAAAGCTGTAAAACCGGAAAGGGGTGTTGGTAAGGATTTTAGATCGGCATCGGGAGAACAAGCTTCGGACAGAGTTCATAAAAAGGGCATTTACGGTGCTGCCCCTCCGAAAAACCACGGGCCCTAGAGTGGCGATCTTATCTCTCTAAAAATCAACACATTTACCGTTATTTTCCCAATCACCGTATCGTGTGGGTTCCGGGCCTTTGCGGCCGCCGGTTTCTTTTGGTGGTATTGTCTTTTCATCCGGCAGTGGTTTTTTTTCTTTTGTCGTTTCCGGACTTTGCTTTTCTTGGCTCATGCCATTAGTATGGCCCCGAATAGTCTTAAAAGGAAGAGTTGTCATGGAAATTTTAAAGCCATATAGAAAACGGATTGACGATCTGGACGATAAAATTGTTGATCTTTTGGTTGAGCGCGCCGGTATTATTACCGAAGTTGGCCATTTGAAATTTCGTGAAAATATTCCTGCTATTTTGCAGGGTCGCGTTGATGAAGTACGGGAACGTGCGGCGGAAAGGGCTAAAAATAAAGGCCTTGATGCGGATCTGGTGCGCGGGCTTTATGCGACTCTGATTGATTATAGCTGTAATCTGGAAGAGATTATCAAACAGGAGCTTTCTACACAGAAGGCTATTGGGCAGTAATGGATAATAATTCTGTACCTGAGCCTGAAACAAACACGGCCCCGCCCCGCACGGAAATGCTGGCTGCCCGGCAGGTCGCTCTTCATATTCTGGACCAGGTTTTAACGCGCCGCCGGTCTCTGGATCAGGTGCTGGAATCGGATGAGTTATTCAGATCGCTTATCAGTCGTGACAGGGCTTTTGTCAGGATGCTAACGGCAACAACATTACGGCGTCTGGGACAAATCGATGATTTTCTGGGCAGGGCTCTGGAAAAAAAGGAGCCCCCTAAGCCTCCTCTGCTTTATAATCTTCTTCGTATGGGGGTTGCCCAGATTGTTTTTATGGATGTACCTGATTATGCTGTGGTGGATACATCTGTCAGTTTGGCCGAACGGCTGGAACTTAGCCGTCAAAAGGGTCTGGTGAATGCCGTATTGCGCCGCATAACGCGCGATTACAAAACATGGATGGAAAAGCAGGATGAAGTGCGGCTTAATACGCCCGCATGGCTCATGAAAATCTGGATCGCTGATTACGGATTGCGTATAGCGGCGGAGATAGCGCAGGCCAATCTGTCTGAGGCGCCGCTGGATATAACCTTAAAAAATCAGGGCATGCTGGATTACTGGACGGAAACGTTGGATGCCGCCGCTCTGCCTACCGGTGCGGTGCGTCGTACTTCCGGCGGGCAAATACAGGAACTACCCGGCTATGATGATGGTATGTGGTGGGTGCAGGATGTTGCCGCAGCCCTTCCGGCCCGTTTGTTTGGTGATGTTGAGGGAAAAACCGTTGTGGATTTATGTGCGGCACCGGGTGGGAAAACGGCACAGTTAGCTGCACAGGGGGCTTCTGTTATTGCTCTTGACCGTTCTGTAAAGCGTTTAAAGCGGTTGGAAGAGAATATGCGGCGTTTACGGCTGGAAAAAAATGTAAAAACAGAGGCCGCTGATGCCGCTGTCTGGAAATCACCGGAACCGGTGGACATGATATTGCTGGATGTACCCTGTACGGCAACGGGAACGATACGCCGCCACCCTGACATTTTGTATCTTAAAGTTGAACAGGATATAGCAGCACTGGCCGCTTTGCAGGCCCGTCTGTTGGATAATGCCGTGGCGATGCTGGCACCGGGTGGGATCCTTGTGTATTGCACCTGCTCCTTGCAAAAAGCCGAGGGAGAAGATCAAATTGACCGCCTTCTGAACAGCGATGCATCTGTTACACGCGTGCCAGTTACGGCTGAGGAAATTGGTGGTATAGAAGGACTCATAACGGAAGCAGGCGATGTCCGCGCTCTGCCTTTCCATCTGGCCGCCCATGGCGGTATGGACGGGTTCTTTATTTCCCGGTTAAGAAAAGACTGATTACGGTGCGGGCGGAGAAAATATAGGCATTTTCTGTTTAAGAAGCGTCACAACAGCATCATGGTCGTTTTCAGGCGTCCATTCACCGCGTTTTTTAGCTGCCCGTGCGATATCGATTGCCGTTTTTCCGCTATCATCTTTTGCGTCAGGCTTTGCCCCATACTTTATTAAAAGAGCAGCGATATCCGCGTGACCGAAATAGGCGGCTTCCATGAGCGGTGTTCGGTTTTCATTATCTGCTTCATCTACAAAAGCCATATTTTTCAGTAAAACTTCCACGAGTTCCGGAGCATTATTACCGGCCGCAAACATCAATGGAGTCATGCCAAAACTGTCTTGTGCATTCACGACCCCACCACGTTTGATAAGGAGCGTCATAATGTTGGCATGCCCTTTTCGGGCCGCCCAGTGCAGTGGTGTCATTTTGTTGTTATCCGGCACGTTCGGCAGCGCCCCTCTGTTCAGAAGCTGTTTGATCGTTTCCAGTTGTGCATTTTCATGCCGTACAGCCAGTGTCAGGGGGGTGTTGCCTGTCGAATCACGTGCATTGAGTTCAGCAGAATTCAGTGTCATGGGATCAACAAGCTTTGGAACTTCCGGTAAGCGCGTGCCAAACGTAGCGGCATCGGCTGTGTGAATATTTGCGATCATTCCTACGGCGGCAAAGGCCATTGATAGCGATAGAATCAGTTTTCCCTGTTTCATCGGATACTCCCTTTTTTTTAAAGTTATGCTTAACCGGGTAGCATAATCCGATCAATATGGCAACTTTTATGGGGGAGAGGGGAAGGGCGTTGCCATCTGTTGGGTTTGTTGCGTGCTATTCATGACTACGCCGCTGCCGACGGCCTGAACAATTTCTTTTTCTGTATAGGGACGGCAGGAAACCTTATCGATATTCTGGTAAAAATCAGCGCCCCTGTGAAGCCAGCGCAAACTACGGAAGTAAACGCCGTATCCCTCTATATCACACGCGGCATTTTGCTGAGGGACGTTGGCATAGACGGCCTCTTCCGGGTACCAGAGGCTGGGGAAAAAGGGGCTGCTTTCGATCTGGTAATATTTTCCGTTATCGGTTTCTGTGCTGCAGGGTAGAGATGTACAGCCGGTAAACTGATATAATTCTCCGGTATCAATTTCCTGCTTGCCGGTGACATAGACTGTTTCTTTGAACTGCGTGCCGTGATAATAGGCCGCACTAGCGCCTACAAAGAGCAAGCTGGTCCCCGCTGCAGCCCCGGCCATCACTTTGGAAAGGCGTTTACCGGAAAAGAGAAGGTCACCTTCAGCATCGCGTTTGAATCGTCCATTTTCACGTTCAAAAGCTGCCCACATAAAGGCCGATTTAAGTTTTCCTGCTGTCCAGCCAACGATGGGATTAACAACATTGGCTACAGGCGTCAGATATTCATTCCACACATATTGGCTGATTTCGGCAGCATGTTTTATGCGGGCAGAAACCCGGTTGAAAAACCCGCTTATGTTTTTAATAGCCGCTAGGCCATCTGAATCAAGACCGGTCAAATTATGCACTTTTTGCCCTGTTTTTTCTGCAGATTTCCCCAGTTCCCGTACTTTCTTGAGAAGCGAATCTTCTTTATTACTTTTGTCTTGAGACATATTTTTCTTCCTTTCCATCAGGCTATTTTAAAAGCGTCTGTTGCCGATTGAGATATCTTGTCCGGTGCATTTTCGTTCGAGGGCGCGGGTGCTTTCGGTTTGGGCGGGTCAATTGAGACCTCTTTTGTTTCCTGATTATATTTGGCAACCATGACGCCTTTGGCATCCGGGGTGTGCAGGATCGTTTTGGCGATGCCGGGCTTAACACCGGCGGCGATATAACCCGTGATTCCGCGAGCGCCATGTACGGGATTGTATTTGTCCTTGCACATAGCAGCCAGATCGACAGGCAACATCTGGACTTCCAGTCCCTGTGCGGCGATCATTTTATTGAGCTTTTCCAGTTCCCGGCTTGCAATTTTTTCGATCGTTGGCAAATCCAGTTTGTTCAGAGCAACGATGTTTTCCCGGCCATTGAACCTGTTCAGAAATTCCGGTCGGCATTTGGCCGCTAGTTCTTCCAAAGCCATTTCTTCGGCTTCTTCTACGGTTAGTGTGTCGTCCAGAAAGTTTTTTCCGCCCATATTCGAGGTCATGAGAATAATAGTGTCTTTGAAAGAAACCGTCAGACCCCGGTTATCCGTCAGGCGGGCGTCATCCAGTATTTGTAGGAAAATGTCAAAAACACTGACATCGGCCTTTTCAATTTCATCAAACAGGATCACGCAGTTCGGGTTGCGCCGTACCTTGTTGGTCAAAATGCCGCCCGCTTCATAACCTTCATAGCCGGGAGGGGCGCCGATCAGTTTAGCCACGGCGTGCTTTTCCATGTATTCGGACATATCAAAGCGGAACATGGCTCTTTCCTCATCGAACAAAGTTTCAGTCAGGGCTTTTGCCAGCTCTGTCTTACCAACGCCGGAGGGTCCTAGAAACAGGAAGCTGGCTTGTGGTTTATTGGGTTCCTGCAAGCCCGTTTTGGCAACCTGAATAGCATTTGAGAGTTTTGTAATGGCTTTATCTTGACTAAAGACACGGTTGGACAAGGAGTCTTCAAGTTTCAGGAGTTTGGCTTTTTCATCCTGTGTTAGCTTGTTGACGGCAATGCTGGAAATCGTGCTGAACTCGTTGTAGATATGCTCTTTATCAAGAGAAAGCTTGTCATTAATTTCGTTTCTTAAAACGTCATATTTTTTCTTGTTTTCGGCGGCGTCTGCTTGAAAGGCTTTGATATCATTACGAAGGGCGCGCATGGCTTCGGATTCAAATCCTCCCGCTGTTGTTTGTTTTAGAATAGCCTCTATCTGTTTTTTATGTTCGGCTTCGGACTCTGTATTGGAACCATCTATAGATGTAGCCCGTGCTTCCGCTTCCCTTTCTTTTTGTTGTTCCAACTGGTCTTCTAGTTCACGGATAGCTTCTTCAGCGGTCCGTTGGTCTTTATAAAGGCTTCTTAGCGTCTTCTGTCTTGTTTCCCAGTCATCCATCATTTCATGGATATCGCTTTCTATGACGGCGCGAAGGGATTCGATTTCCTCTTTCGATTTGCCTTCAAGCGTGGGGGCAAGCGCGGAGGAGATGATTTCTTTGGTTAAAGCGTCATTGACTGCTGACAAGTTTGCTTCCAGTTCATCTAGTCCTCCGGGTCTGGCATGGGCGTGCAGACGGTAAGTTGTCAAAGCCCTGTCCAGTAAGGTCATTGTTCGTTCCGGCTGGGCACGGCTTAAACCCATATCGCCAACGCGGTATTTATTAGTGAGTTCAATGGCGGCATCGACAGCCTCCGGAGCAATGCGGATACCATGATGTTTTTCAAGGCGTGTCAGACCGTTATCGACGATCTCACGCAACGCATCAGCGACGGGCTCTTTGACGTCTAGTAAGGTAAAGAATTCACGCATGTCGGAGTGGCATTTAAGAACGGATTCCAGATCTTCATCGCGGGTTTCAAAAACAATCTGAAACTTGCCGTTGCGGGCATCCCGCATCAGGGCATTGATCAGATGCGTATTACCGCTGTTTTGTGCCGCCTCCAGAAAATCGCGTGTATCTTCGACGATCAAAACGGTGTCGGGGCTGCGTGACAGTGTCCTTAATATTTTTTGAAATTCTTCATTAATTTCACCGTTTTTTCCCGAGGCAAAAAGTCCGTCTGAATCAAGCCAGAAGAAGCGTTTGCTGACAATGTCAAAAGGGGTGTTCATGTCTTCTTTGCTGGCCTGAAGCCCCATGCAAAGGGCTGTGCAACCAACGCCGCCGGGACCGACCATCAGGACGTTATTCGCCTGACTGCGGGTTAACATCCCGAATAGTCTTTTTAACTCATCATCCCGACCCACCAGTTTAAAATCTTCGTGTTTTCCGACATAGTCGCTGCCGCGGATAAGGAAATTTTGTGAAGAGCTCGTTGTGTCTTTGTTTTTATTGTTCTGTGTCATGGTCTCATACTCGCCTTTTTAAAATCGTGAATTATTGTCTGTGCTTAATCCGGTGGGGATGGCGGGGGTGCGGCAACATTCTGCTGCACCCGTTTTCCATCCTCCTATCCGTTGAAGTTGAAGGGATTTGCTGTCGAAACCTTCGGTGCTTTTGTCCCGGCGCCGGAATGGTCGTCCTCATTTCCGTCCCGTTCTTTCAGCATCTCGGCATCCACAGCCACAGACTTCTTGAAGGAGTCCTGAAGTTCTTTCGCTTGTTTTGAAAGCATATCGACGATCTTCAGGTTCTCTTTAACACCTTCCTGATACAGTTCCCGGGACTGGTCATACACATCCTGAGTCTGGGCCAGAGATTCGATGACAGATTCCAGTTTGTCATTTTCATCTTTAACGCCCATGGCCGCAGACAGAGCTTCCTGTGCTTCAATAACCCGGGTCTGGTCTTTCATGTTTTTCAGTGTGCCGTAAGCCATTTCAGCAGCTTCGTTAAGGGCGGCGCCAGACACACCTTGCACAACCTTGACCAGATTATCGGCAACACCGGCAATGCCCGAGGTGCTCAATAGTTCGGTTTTATAGACCTGGAGGTTGTTGGCATCTTTCATGGCCTTGATACCGTTCATTTGATCCGATAAATCAGCCAGCGTTGTGGTTGTACCGACTGAAGAAACACGGACAGCCTGAACATATTCTCCGACACCTTCCTTTTTTCTTTCACGGGATCTGGCGTGTAGACTAGTTTCACCTTCTGCAGCTTGGGAGAATGTGTCATGCAGTCTTTCATTATTTTTCAGGGCATCAATTTCCGCCTCACTCATGACGGAGTAGATGTCCGTCATTTGTCCGTTGGCATTGGCAAGGTTACGAATTTGTCCGCTCATGCCTTCAAGGTGGCCTTTAACGCTTAAGGTTCGGGTTTTTGTCGTGTGAATGAAGTTACGGGCGCTATCAATTAAAGCACGTTGACGGCCTTTGTGTTCATCCGAAGTCAGATCAAGTAATTCGCGTAATTTTTCCTTTTCTTTGGCAAATTTACTGGCATCCTGAAGTCTGGCTTCTTCCTGAGTAGACGCTTCCTGAATTTCCACTTCCAATGTGCTCAGCCCTTCTTTTGCGGCATCAATGTCCGTCCGTTTGCGCGCGATTTCTTCACGGGCATTTTGTCTGATATTACCAAATCCAAACCATGTTTTATCCTGTTCCAAAGTGATGATATCGTTATTGGTAGAATTGATCTCATTCGCCAGGTTTTGGAATTGGCTGTCCTGCTCCGTACGTAGCTGAGTAAAGGCTTCTTCTGCGGCCTTATCATCTTTGATTTGTTTGAAGATGTTGTAGCCTGCTTCATCACCGGCCATTCTGACGCTGTAGACGGCATCCAGAATATCCGTTAAAGGCTTCATGCTGTCTTCAAATTCAAGCAGGGCATCGTTGAATCCCATATAGGTGCTTTGTAATTCAGCAAAGGCATCGGAATCGGTTAGTTCAATGATGGCTGAGGCCATTTGTGTCCGTTGTTCCTGCAAGAAGGCTTTGAAGACTTCAAACTCTTTCAGGCGGGCAAGGCTTTCTTCCTTATTTTCTGCATAAGTTAGAGACTTGGCGACTTCTTGTTTTTTGCCCTCAAGTTCAAGTTCTTCAGAGAACATGATTTTATAGAATGTATTGGCTCCGATATTGGCGAACCGCTCATCATTTGCGGCAGCCTCTTGTTTTTCTTCTGTTTTTGTAGAGGTTTTTCCTTTGAAGGCTTTCTGTGCCTGTGCAAGAATCTCCTCGGTTTTGCTCATCTTTGCGCTACTACTAGACATTAATTTCTCCTTTTGTCTGTGTTTATTCTAGTAAAACTAAGTAACAAACAAGTATTCGATGAATCGTGATTAGCGAGTCAACAAACGCTATGTCGGTTGCTGGATGCAAAAATAAAGTTTTATTTCCATCCAGAAACAGTCAGAGCAGACAAAAAGCAAATGAGATCGCAGGGCTTCTATGTCAGAAGCCTACAGGTCTATTGCGCTATGTAAGGAAAATAAATATGTAGCAAATGGCATTAAAAATGCTCTTGCATAAGAAACCGAAGTCTAATCATTGTGGTTCTCCCAAATTACTGTTTTTACAAATACCAAAACGTCCAATATACAATTGATATATATACGTTTTCACATCTAAAAAAACATAAGGGATGAAGCTGTATTGAGGATCGCTTCTGTTCCACTTCGTTCTAAAAATCTATACTTAATCTATATTTGTTTTTTACATTGTCGTCAAGCGAAATCGGATATAAAAATAAAGTTTTTTGGAAAACTCTTATTTTCCGTATACTTACCTCCTGTCTTTGCTAAGGATTGACGGTAGAGAAAAGGCGTGAATAGAATGATCCCTATTAAAAAAACAGGGAAATTTCGTCATGAGAGCTGAAAAAAGAAAAGCGGTTTCATATGCGGATATAGAATTACAGGATAGCCAAACTGGTTATTCAGGGAAGCATATCGATCTGGATTCTATTTTGGGTAATAAATCTATTTCTGCGATCCGAAGCGGGTTGGAAACAAGTGGCATCGAATATGTGAAGGTTGCCGTATCCGATATTGACGGCATTTTCCGCGGCAAATATATGAAGCGTGATAAATTCCTGAGTGCTCTGGAAGGCGGTTTTGGCTTTTGCGATGTTGTTTTAGGCTGGGATTCGAACGACCAGCTTTATGATCAGTCTTCTTTTACAGGCTGGCATACGGCCTATCCCGATGCGAATGTGCGTATTATTCCTGAATCGGCAAGGATTCTTCCGTTTGAAGAGAATACATTGCTGTTTTTGGGCGAATTTTCTGGTGCGGCAGAAAAGATTTGCCCGCGGGGTGTGTTGCGTCGTGTTTTGGCGCGCGCTGATGCTATGGGTTTTACGCCACAGGCGGCCTGTGAGTTTGAATTTTTCATGTTTCGGGAAACACCGCATTCCGTACGGGATAAAAGTTACAAGAACATGAAGAGCATAACGCCGGGGTCCTTTGGCTACTCTGTTCTGCGTAATTCTGTGAATTCTGAGTTCTATCATGACTTCATGGATATGTGTGCCACTATGCGTTTTCCGATTGAGGGGCTTCATACAGAAACTGGTCCCGGTGTTCTGGAAGCGGCACTTTTGTATGATGAAGCCTTGGAATCTGCTGACAGAGCTAATTTATTCAAAACTTTTACAAAAGTCATGGCGCAGCGTAACGGTATGATGGCAACCTTTATGGCGAAATGGTCGCAAGACTGGCCGGGGCAATCCGGGCATATTCATGTTTCTTTTAAAGACAAAAAAAATGGCCGGGCCGTCTTTCATGACCCTGACAAGCCTTACAATATGTCTGACACGATGCGCTGGTTTATCGCTGGGCAGCAGGCCCTGATGCCGGAGCTTTTGTCTATGATTGCCTGTACGGTCAATAGTTATAGCCGCCTGATTCCGGGGTTTTGGGCGCCGACTTCTGCAACATGGGGCGTTGAAAACCGGACCTGTGCCTTGCGTGTCATTCATGGCTCTGAAAAGACTCAGCGTGTAGAAAATCGTGTGGCGGCTTCGGATATTAATCCCTATATTGCTCTGGCGGCGACGATTGGAGCGGGTTTATGGGGTATTGAGAATAAGATTGAACCAACTGACCCGGTCAAGGGCAATGCCTATGAGCAATCTTTTCCGGATAGTCTTAGTTTTCCGTCGACTTTATACGAAGCGGCAGGGCGTTTGCGTCATTCAAGGGCGGCAGAGGATCTTTTTGGTTCCGCCTTTGTGGAGCATTACGCCCAGTCCCGCGAGTGGGAAGAGCGCGAATTTCGTAAAGCGATAACCGATTGGGAAATGGAACGTTATTTTGAAATTATTTAGGATGCTGGAAAATGCCACAACCTCTTAAAAAAAACACAGAAACTACATTTCAAACGGTCTCTCCGGTAGACGGGCGCGTTTATTTGGAGCGGCCTTTAAACGGTCCGGCTGATATTGAACAGACGCTGGAGCTTGCAATAGAGGCGCAAAAAGAATGGCAATCTGTACCGTTAGAGACAAAACAACGTATTTTAACGGCGGCGCTGGAAGCCCTTCTTTTGAAATCGGAGGAGATTGCCGAAGAGCTTTCATGGCAGATGGGACGGCCTATATCGCAAACCCCCCTTGAATTGCGGGGATTGGCGCAGCGTGCACGGGTTATGATTGATATGGCACCGCAAGCGCTGGCTGATATTGTTCCGCCTGAAAAAGAAGGGTTTAAACGCTATATTAGACGCGTGCCATTGGGTGTCGTGGCTATCGTCGCGCCATGGAATTACCCGTATTTGACCTCTGTGAACGGTATATTTCCGGCGCTTCTAGCTGGTAATGCGGTTATCCTAAAGTCTTCTCACCAGACGCCACTTTGTGCAGACCGTTATGCGGAAGCTTTTGAGACCGCGGGATTGCTGGAAGGCGTATTCCAGTTTCTCGATCTGGATCATGAGAATACAGAATTACTGGTTGCTGATCCACGGGTTGATTTCGTGAATTTTACCGGATCTGTCAAGGGCGGCCATGCTATTCAGAAAGTGATCAGCAACAAATTTATTTCTGCGGGGCTGGAGCTTGGCGGGAAAGACCCGGCTTATGTGCGGGCTGATGCTGATCTGGATAAAACGCTTGAAAGCCTTGTTGACGGTGCCTTTTTTAATAGTGGGCAATCCTGTTGCGGGATTGAGCGCATATATGTTCATGAGGGTCTTTATGATCGCTTTGTTGATGGGGTTGTTGAGAAGACCTATCTGTATTGTTTAGGCAACCCACTGGACCCGGAAACAAATTTGGGGCCGATGATTCGCAATGATGCTGCCGATTTCGTACGGGAACAAGTTGCAGAGGCTGTGCAACAGGGCGCAAAATCCTTGATTGATGAATCCCGGTTTCCGGAGAGCAAGCCCGGAACGCCTTATTTGGCGCCGCAAGTTCTGGTCAATGTGAATCATAACATGCGTGTCATGACGGAAGAAAATTTCGGTCCGGTTGTCGGTATTATGAAGGTTTCGTCCGATGAAGAAGCTCTTACTTTGATGAATGACAGTGACTATGGTTTAACAGCTTCGTTCTGGACAAAAGATACAGATAAAGCAGAAGAATTGGCGCAGAACGCACAGGCCGGTACGGTTTTTGTAAATCGCTGCGATTACCTCGATCCGACGTTGGCTTGGACGGGTATAAAAAATTCCGGACGGGGCTGCACGCTTTCACTCGTCGGGTTTGAGTGCCTCACAAGGCCGAAAAGTTTTCACATACGTCAAAATTTATGATGGAGAATTGAAAATGTCGGCAATGATTTCAGGAATTTCAGGTCAGTGGAACTATCCGACCAACATTATTTTTGGCCCCGGCACTATTCAAAAATTGCCAGAAGCTTGTCGAAAGCTTGGTATGAAAAAGCCGTTACTGATTACGGATGGCGGTTTGCGTGATAATGTCATTATTACGGCGGCATTGGAGATTAATAAAGAGGGCGGGCTGGAAACAGACCTGTTTGCTGATGTAAAAGGCAATCCAACGGGCCGTAATGTTGATGATGGTGTCCATGCTTATAAAGAAGGTGGCTATGATGGTGTGATTGCCTTTGGTGGCGGTAGTGCTCTTGATGCGGCCAAGGCTGTGGCTTTGATGGTCGGGCAGAATCGGTCTCTGTGGGATTTTGAAGATACGAGCGATAACTGGGCCCGCGTGAATCAAGCGGGAATGGCGCCTGTTATTGCGGTTCCAACTACTGCGGGAACGGGTGCGGAAGTCGGGCGGGCGAGCGTTATCCTGAATGAGGAAACGCATGAGAAAAAAATTATATTTCATCCCCACATGATGCCGGCGATGGTCATTGCGGATCCTGAATTAACAGTTGGGTTACCGCCACATATTACAGCAGCAACGGGTATTGATGCTTTTGTGCACGCTTTCGAAGCTTTTTGCGCACCGGGGTTTCATCCTATGGCTGACGGGATTGCTTTAGAGGCTATGCGGCTTGTTTCTCTTTATTTGCCACGTGCCTTTAAGAACGGCGCTGACATAGAGGCGCGTGCGAAAATGCTGGCGGCAGCCTCGATGGGGGCGACCGCCTTTCAAAAGGGGTTGGGAGGCGTACATGCCTTGGCCCATCCATTGGGGGCTGTGTATGACAAGCATCATGGTTTGTTGAATGCGATCTTGCTGCCCTATGTCATAATGCGCAATAGACCGGCAATCGAAGGCCAGATGGAACTTTTATCCCGTGTTTTGGAGCTTCCCGGTAGTGGATTTGATGCCGTTTTGGCATGGGTTCTGGAATTCAGGACAATATTAGGTATTCCGCATGCTCTTTCCGTTATTGGCCTTTCTGATGACAGAGTGCATGAAATAGGGCAAATGGCGGTTGTGGATCCATCTGCTGCGGGTAATCCCGTGAGATTAACGGCTGAGGATTACGCCAATATTTTTGTAAAAGCTTTGAGAGGTGATTTATCGTTTCAAAAACAGGCTGCGTAAACCGTTTTATTGTTTAACCGCATTGATGGTGACTGTTCCTGTATAGGTCCCGGCTGTTTGATTGGCGCCAACATTCAGGGTTGCCCCAACAGGGACGCTAACAAAAAAGGCTGTTGTTGTCACTGTTGGCCCTCCGGCGTTCGTCAGGAGGTTAAAAGCGTTGACGGTCATGGTTTTACCGGTGGACGCACTCATTTTGTATGACGTTGCGGTTACGCTGATAATGACAGGCCTTAAAGGAAAAGTCTGCGTGACGTTACAACGCCCTCTGGCAAAAGGCGCGGCACTTGGCACAAGACAACCGCCGACAACGCGTGTATTATTGGGGCGGAGAAGAATTGTGCTGGCTGTTCCACATTGAATGGCACCGCCAAAATTCATTGGTTGAGGGCAGGATATGCTTTGCGCCCGCACTTGTTCAGGATGGATACCGGACAAAATAACAGCAGAAAGAGCAACAAGTATGCTTTCTTTTTTCCTGATGTTTTGTTTTTTTGGCACACGCTTTCCTTACAACTATAGATATCATCTGGATCATCTAAATGGAGACAGGTTACATGCTAGCAATTCCCATTATAGGAAGCAATTGTAAAAAAATTAACCCGTGTGGCTGTTGATAAAAAATAGCATTAATCCAGGAACTTTTTATAAGCATAATCAATAAAATAGTAATGCATACAATTTTATATAAAGTTAGTCTTTTCGTAATATGCTTGTGTCAAAATGAGAGAATAAGGGTGTTGTTAATCAACATCTTATGCAAAAGGTTAGGTTTGTTAACAGTAAAAGACGGTAAAACAGAGTGAATAGATTTTTTGTCACGATAGATGCCAGTGCCTTTTACGGC
>JAJFGQ010000085.1 GCA_021776075.1 Alphaproteobacteria bacterium
TTTGTACGGTGTTGTACAGATCTTCTAAAAATTAAATCTTAAATTGATACCGGCACCCCATCCGTATCGGCTGTCCTTGCCGCCTGAAATTGACCATTTTTCGCCTTTAAATGATAGTTTATCGTTGAAGTCGATGCGGCCGTGAGTGCGGTATTCTTCGTCAGTGTTTGCTTTGCCCTCAAAGACCAGCAGGTTTTCTACGTAGGGAACTTTATAGTTCGTAAACGGTATCTCTTTGCCGATGAGTTTGTATTCAGCATTCGCTTCGGCGCGGATATGACCCGTATTGTCGCCGCGTAAATCCATTTCCAGAAAAGGAACGTTGAAGCGGACACCGTAAACACCTGTCGTCGTGCGTTCCTTTTCCTCTTCTTCTGTCTCTTCCTGTTCAACATTAAGTCCGGCATAGGCTCTGATGTTTAGATTGGGAAGGGCGGGAAAGAGTTTCCGTAGATAAACGGCATCAATGTCATATTCGTCTTTGTCATGATTGCGGTCGAATTCGATCTCAAAGATGTTGCGCGTATTATGAGCGCTTAGTTCTCCAAAGCTCATATTGCTATGGACGCTGGTATCCGTGGAGACATAAAATTTATCATGGGCAATTTTCGGGAGAGCTTCTTTTGCTTCTTCTTTCGATCCCTCATAGCTGAAAACCCGTGCCATACCGGCAGCCATGTGATAGCCGATATGGCAATGGGAAAACCAGTTTTTGCTTTCGCTGGCGTAAAATTCAATATCTATTGTCTGTCCGGGTGGCACATAGAGGGTGTGTTTCATCGGTGCGTAATCACCTTGTCCGTTCAGGACGCGGAAAAAATGACCATGCAGGTGGAAAGGATGTCCCATCATGGTGTTGTTCGTCAGTGTGACACGGACATTGTCGCCTTTGCGGATAGTGATAGGCTCCGCTTCGGAGAGTGTTTTCTGGTTAAAGGACCATACATAGCCTTCCATACTGCCGGTCATGTTCAGTTTGACTGTTTTCTGTTCTCGCTTCTCATCAAGTTTGGTCGGGACAGGAGAGCGGAGTAGTTCATAGGCCTTCATGCGTTGTGGAGGTTGCGGGATCATATTATGCATGTCATGGCCGTGATGGTTCATTGTAGAATGATCCATAGCGTCCATGTCGCCCATGCCGTCTTTTTTCTTTGCCCCATGCATGCTGTGATCCATGGCAAGTGGGTCGGGTTTGGGAATTGTGGGGGCAACAACCAGCTGTTTTCCGTTGCCGATCAGGGTAGAGCTAAAGCCTGTTCCATCTTCGGCTGTCGCACGGAATTCGTATTTTTTACCATTTTCCGGGACGGTGACAATGACATCATAGGTTTCAGCGACGGCGATAAACTGGCGATCAACGTCAAAAGGTACGACGTCTACGCCATCCTGCGCGATAATTGTCATGTTGCCACCGGCAAATTGCAGATTGAAATTGGAGGAAAACCCCGCATTGATAATGCGCAGACGGATTTTTTCTCCGGCCCGGGCTTCGGGTAGTTTGAAGAATTGCTGCCCGTTGGTTAAAAATTGATCATAACCAACATCGGAGACATCCATGGGTCCCATCATGGATAATTCACTTTTGACGCGTTTCTTTATCGTGGGCCAGCCCTTTTTTAATGTGGCGGCCAGAGATGTATCGTTTCCTTTTTTAGCAGCATAGTAATCGGCGTCTGTTTTTAAATTGGCCATGACCCGTCCCGGATTTTCATCAGTCCAGTCGGACAGGACAAGGACGGATTCTTTGTCGGCCTGTATGGATTCTTTTTCCGGGTGAAAGACAAGGGGGCCGTAGACACCACGTTGTTCCTGCATGCCGGTATGGGAGTGATACCAGTAAGTTCCGTGATGTGTGATCGGGAAGTCAAAAGTAAGGGATTTCCCGCTGGCAATGGATTTGGTGTTCAAATGCGGGACGCCGTCCTGATCCGGCGGCAATAGAATACCGTGCCAGTGAATGGAGGTTTCAACGTCCATTTTATTGTTGAATGTGACGTGCAGCCGGTCGCCTTTCGTGGCTTCGATCAGCGGAGCCGGGATTTGCTGGCCGACGCTCATGGCGGTGACATCTTTGCCGGTAAAGTTGACCGTTTTTTCTTCAATATTAAAATTATAGGAGATAGTTTCAGCTTGAGCCATAGAGGTCGGCCCAAAAATCCCGGCAATGCCAAGACCAAGAGCGGCCCCCCAAAAGGTAGAGGTCAGAAAGCTATGTTTTTTTGTGGTTTTCATAGTGATGGATTTTTAACATAACAGAAATATATACGCAACAAATAAACAATACGAACGGCGCTTGAAGAGTCAGGCAACATGGGGTAAATATTTTAAGGCCTGACTCTAACCATTGTCAGTTTATTTGAACCGCAAGGAAACAGAGGCGAAAATGTCCGAAAATTTGAAATACACGGCTGAGCATGAATGGCTGAAAATAGAAGGTGATGTGGCTATCATCGGTATCACAGCTTATGCACAGGATGCTTTAGGGGATCTGGTTTATGTTGAATTGCCGGAAGTGGGACGTAAAATTGCCAAAGGCGAAGATTTTGCAGTGGTCGAATCGGTCAAGACAGCGGCGGAGGTTTATTCCCCGGTTACGGGTGAGATCGTCGGTGTGAACGATAATTTGTCTGATGATCCGGAACTGATTAAAAAATCGTTGGATGAGGGCTGGATAGCCAAGATTAAAGTAGATGACCCCGCGCAGTTTGAAGACTTGATGGATAAAGCGTCCTACGATAAATTTTGTGCGGAACAGGATTAAGCATTATGCGTTATTTGCCGCAGACAAAAAAAAGCCGGGAAGATATGCTGGAAGCTGTCGGTGTTTCCAGCGTGGACGATCTGTATAAAGACGTGCCCAAAAGCGCCTTTATTGAAGGTTTGGCTGATGTGCCGCTGCATAAAAGCGAACTTGAAGTGGAGCGTATTCTGGGCGGTTATGCGAATGAAAATCATGCCGCTTCGGATGGCCCGTTTTTTCTGGGCGCCGGGTGCTACTACCATCATATTCCTGCCTCTGTTGATCATATTATCCAACGCTCTGAATTTTTGACGGCCTATACCCCGTATCAGCCGGAAATTGCGCAGGGCACATTGATGGCCGTTTATGAATTTCAGACCTTTATTGCGCAGCTTACGGGGATGGATGTTGCTAATGCGTCTATGTATGACGGCGCTACGGCGACAACGGAAGCCGCCCTTATGGCGATGCGGATAACAAAGCGTAACAAGCTGGCAATTGGGAATGCTTTGCATCCGGATTATCGGGGTGTGCTGCTCAGCTATATGAAGAATTATGACGATGTCGATGTTTTCGATGGTGAGCCTGATGAAGACACGGCGTGCGTTATATTGCAATCGCCTGATTTCTACGGCAAGCCTCATGTCTATGATGTGTGGCGTAAAAAATGTGATGAAACCGGAGCGCTATTGATCGTTGTGGTAAATGAAATTATTTCACTGGGGCTTCTTCCTGCCCCTGCGGTGGCTGATATTGTTTGCGGAGAAGCGCAATCTGTTGGTTTACCGATGAGCTTTGGCGGTCCGCATCTGGGTTTCTTTTCCTGCCGTGAAAAATTTGTACGACAGATGCCGGGCCGTTTGATCGGGGAGACGGTGGATGAAGATGGTCGGCGCTCCTACGTCTTAACGCTTAATACGCGGGAGCAGCATATAAGGCGTGAGAAAGCGACCTCCAATATCTGTACGAACCAAGGACTGTGTGCGTTGGCATTTACGGTTCATATGGCGCTTTTGGGCGAAGACGGTTTTAAGACATTGGCACGCCTTAATCATGAAGCGGCCTGTAAACTGGCAGATGAAGTGACAAAAATTGATGGTGTGACGTTGCTGACGAAGAGTTTCTTTAATGAGTTTGCAATAGCGTTGTCGAAAAACGCCGGGGATGTCGTCAATGCTCTGGCGGCAAAAGGAATAATTGCAGGCTATGCGCTTGATGATAATCAGCTTCTTTTATGCGCGACTGAAATGACGACGGATGATGATATTTCTGTATTCTGTACGGCCTTGAAGGGGATGTTGTGATGACAATTTATCTTGATCGTTGGGGGAAAGAACATGTTGCCGGGGAAAATAGTGTCATAAAGAAGCGGCGCGGTATTTTTGCGGCTTGTTTGACTCGTGGTCATATTCTGATGACCTGGCCGTGTTGTGCGCCGGATACCCCCGAATTGCCCGGTGGCGGTATAGAGGAAGGTGAAACGAACGAAGAGGCCTTGTGTCGCGAAATTTATGAAGAAACCGGCGTCAGAATAGAGGCAGCCGAACCAGCCACAATCCATAGTCAGTTTGTTCGTTTTTACGCTGATAATTCTGATGAATGCTGGGACTATGACCAGCTGTACTGGGTTCTGAAAGGCCCGGCCGTCGATGACATGTGGTTTGAAGGGGAGAAGAAGGCCGAAGATGCGCTAAAGTCCATGTGGGTTCCTCTTTCTGCCCTGAAAGAGATGCCCCTTCATGCGGCTCATCGTAAAGTTTTGCAGGAGATGTTTTAATGGCGGCAGAGCGGGATGTTCAAACTATGATAGACACGGCTGCGGAGACGTCTTCTCATGAGGGTGCACGGGGTTTGCATTATGAAGAAAATCTGTTGTGGGAAAAAGAGCGCGGTGATGAGTCCGGCGTAGATTTTCCGGACATTAAGGGTATTGATTTACGCACCGGGGTGCCGGAACGGGGTGCTATAGGTTTGCCGCAAGTGAGCGAGCCGCAGGTTGTCCGGCATTTTGTAAGGCTTTCCACCTGGAATTATTCGATCGATCATGGTTTCTTCCCTTTGGGGTCGTGCACGATGAAGCATAATCCGCGCCTGAATGAAAAAGTGGCGCGGTTTCCGGGCTTTGCACAGGCCCATCCGTTGCAGCCCGTATCAACGGTGCAGGGCGCTTTAAAGCTTATGTATGAGTTACAGGATATTCTGGGTGAACTATCCGGTCTGCCTGCGATTTGTCTGGCACCGGCTGCCGGAGCGCATGGAGAGCTGGCGGGTATGATGACTATTCGCCGGGCTCATGAAGCGCAGGGCAATACGCATAAGAAAATTGTACTGGTTCCCGATTCTGCCCATGGTACCAACCCGTCTACGGCGGCCATTTGTGGATATACGATCAAGACGATTATAACAAAAGAAACCGGGCGTTTAACCGTTGAGGCTTTCAAGGAAGCTTTGGGTGATGGCCGGGACGTTGCTGGGATGATGGTGACGAACCCCAATACATGCGGTTTGTTCGAAACAGATATTCAGGAAATTAGCGATCTGTTGCATGAAGCGGGCGGTTATTTTTATTGTGACGGTGCCAATTTTAATGCGCTGGTGGGCAAAATACGGCCCGGTGATTTTGGTGTGGATGTCATGCATTTCAATTTGCACAAGACCTTTTCAACGCCTCACGGTGGCGGCGGACCCGGTTCCGGACCGATTGGTGTGACTGAAGAATTGCGTTCTTACTTGCCTGTGCCTGTCATTAAAAATGAATCCGGGTCGTACCGTATTGAAAATGAAAGAAAAGAATCTCTGGGACGATTAAAGGGTTTTCATGGTCAGTTCGGTATGCATGTGCGGGCTTTGAGTTATATTTTGAGTCACGGGGCGGACGGTTTGAAGCAGGTTGCTGAAGATGCTGTTTTAAGCGCGAATTACATTCTAAGCCAGTTGAAGGATGATTATCATGTGCCCTATGCGGGGCCCTGTATGCATGAATGTTTGTTGACCGATAAAGTGCAGAAAGAAAAAGGTGTGACCACGCTCGATATTGCCAAGACGCTCGTGGAATATGGTATGCATCCGATGACGGTTTATTTCCCGCTTGTTGTTTCAGGCGCGCTTTTGATTGAGCCAACGGAAACAGAAGGCAAGGATTCAATCGACCATTTTATTACCGTGATGAAACATATTGCTGAGGAAACGAAGGCAGGAAACACGGAACCGTTCCATAATTTCCCGGTCTCTACGCCACGGCGCAGACTGGATGAAGTGAAAGCGGCGAGGCATCCCCGATTACGTTGGAAGCCGGAATAGCCGGTCTTTATTCTATGCCAGTCTTTTTCTATGACCGTCTGTATTTATTCAGAACGGCGTCCAGCTGGTCGAGCAAGGGCGTGACTTCATCATTGAATTGATCCCGCTTGGCCGGTGTTACGCCAAGGGCAACTTTGTCTACCAGTCCTGTGATGCGATCCTGAAAATTTGCCAGATTTTTATAATGGAGAACCTGCCCTTTTGTTGCTTCACGCAGACGTTCGACAAGGACATAAATAAGCCCCTGTATGGCAGGATTCTTAATGGCGCCTATTTTGTCTTCAAGCTCCTTCTTTGAGATAACGGTCACTGTGCAGTCTTCTACGACCTTGACTGTGGCGGAGCGCTCCTCTTTTTGGATGAGGGCCATTTCTCCAAAAATTTCGCCGGGGCCTAATTCCGAGACTTTTATGTTATGGTTTTCTTCATTGACCATGACTTCTACACGGCCTGACTCAATATAATAGGCCCGGTAGGCTGGTGCACCCTGTTCTATAATGGTTTTTCCCTTATAGAAAACCTCCCGGTTCAGGACGTCTATTGTTTCGTTGCGTGGGTCAAGATCATCACTCATGAACTAATCTTTAGCAGCTTTTCCCCGGCTTGGGTATGGTTGTGAATGCCTGATTAGGTATTTGTTCCGGATGGTATATCCCGGATACAAGGGTTACACCCCGCCGGGTTGCGGTGGTTTGTAAGATGTTTTGGTTGGTGCTGCCGTATTTTTTTGCAGGAAGTTGCCAGCCAGTTTGACTATGCTTTGCAGCTTGTCATTGAATTGTTTCATGCCTTCAATTGTTTGTCTCTTTTTCTGCGCGCCTCTGCTCCACATATCCTGAGTGAGTTCCCGTTCTTTTCTGTCAATGGAGTGGTTGTTTTTCAGGACCATATTCGTAGTTAGTCTTTGCATTTTTGCATAGAGAGCTTCTTTGTTCCCTGTATTGTCCAGGAAAACCTTCAGTGTATCCGGATTGAGCTGTTTCAGCGCAACGATCAGGGTTTCGGAGAGCATATTATCAACAAAGGCACTGTCGCTGGCGTTGTGTGTCCAGTCAATCAGTTTTTGAGCCATGGAGAGATGCCCCGACTGTATGGCAGCACTGAAGTAGGAGCGGGGATATATGCCCGTTAGAATCTGCCGTTGTAAGGGAAGGCCTCCAACATCCTGTATTTTTTTCATGAGCTGTTCAGCGCCCTCCATATCGCCTTGTCGACTGGCAAGACGTAACTGGGAGCTAATGGTGTGCATGGCTTCTTTGTCGCCTTGGTGAGCGGCAACAACGAAATCTTGTGTGGTTTGGATCTGTACTTTGGGGGCCAGCCCTTTTCGCTGCAATACACCGGATACATCACCGTGTTTGTACTGATTGGCCAGTTTCCACATTGTGTCCAGTGTTCCGCGCGGCACATCCGGGCATTTTTCTAAAAAGTAACCTAAAAGACCAGCTTGTCCGCTTTTGCTCACGATCAGAAAGGCGTCGTAATTCTTACCGGCCAGCATTTTTTTCACGAGCGTGTCGTTGCCCATTTTGTTGCCCATTTCAATCAGTCTCTCAACCACTTTGATCTGGTTCCCCTGGCTGGCTGCCCGCAAAGCTTCATAGTCGTGGCTGGCTAATTGCGTTTGGGACAGGCTGTTCCCTCCCAGTTCATGCGCTTTATGGGCGAGCATATCGACAATGGATAGCTCCCCTTTTTCGCTGGCAGAGCGGAAAGGCTGAAAATTGTTGCTAGCCAGCATATCTATTTCCATCGCTTTACCACCGGTGCTGTGAGCAAGGGTGAATAATTCCCGCACAACACCGTCATGGCCTTTTTCACTGGCAAGCTGGAAAGCACCATAATTCCGGTCTGTGAGCATTTTGGTCAGGGCTTTATTCCCATCTGCTTTGTACAGGCTTTTACCAAGGATAGAGACTGTTTCAGGATGGCTCATATTGGCCGCCCAGTAGAGGGGGCTAAAGTCGCTTTTCTCCAATATAGCCGGGGTGATGAGGTCAGCAATAGCAGAAGCCGTTTCAAGTTTTTCAAATTCTATAGCCGTTTTGAACAAGGTGTATTCACCGTTGTTCAGGATTTTGTTTTTATAGTCTTCGCCGCCAACGGTCTGTGCTTCGCCGAGTAAGATTTTGAGTGTGTCAGTGCGGCCTTCCCGGGCTGATAAAAGTGTAGCCAGATAGCCCGGCTCGCCATCGGCGTCGGACATACCGGCATAATCCAGCAGGTGACGGACGCTGTTATCTCCACCCACAGTGCGTGCTGTTTCCAGAATTTTTTGAACGATTTCCGGCGTACCGTAGGCGCTCGCCGTAGGGAATATACCGGTTGTTGTGAGCAGGTTATTCAGAAAAGCAGCGCCCTTTTCTTCATGAAGGAGATCGATTAATGAGGAAAATGTCGCCGTATCTTTGCTGGCTACGGCTTTTTGTAGACCGGACTCCGCCCTCGCTTTTTCTAGCGACAGGTTGGCTTCTTCCATGTTAAAGAGAATTTTATTATTATCAGCCTTTTCCAGCGCCATATCCAAAAGAGTCTGCATTTCTATGTTCTTTGTTGCCGCCGCGGCCGCTTTTGCCAGAGCCAGAACGCGTACGCCCACGTTGTTTTTTTCTGCGTGGTCCAATAATTCTTTTGCTATATCTACCTGATTGAAGCTTGCTGCGACTTCTAAAGCCTTATAGTTGCTCAGCTCAGGATCAGCACCGTATGAAAGCAGTAGTTTCAAAATGGGAACATTACCTGTTTCTGCTACGGTTCGTATAACTTCCGCTTTGCCGAGATCAAGGGCTTCCTGAAGATAGGTGATCTCTATGTCTTTTTCTTCCTTGTATTCCTGTATGAGACCTTTTTCTTCCAACCAGTCCAGGATTTGTTGTACGGGCTCTATATCTGTTCCCGCGACAACACTGCGCAGGGCAGCATAATCATTATGAGAAGCATCGGCGCCTTTGGTGCGGAGCAGCTTCATCATGGCAAGGTTTCCGTTTGCCGCTGATTCCACAAAACCGTTATTAATGGCGGTCTCCGCTTCTGCCATGAGGTCTTTTTCCTCCATATAGGACAGAAGCATTTTCGTCATATCCATATGGTTGTTCCGGGTTGCCAGAAACAGGGAAAAGAATTTTTCTGACCGGGGGTCAGCCCCTTTCTCAATAAGATATTGGGCAACGTCAAGATGCCCCTGCTCTGCGGCAAGCTGTAGCGGCTTATCATTATAGACAGAGGAATCGCCTATTTTGATTGTTGTACGGATATCGGCATTATAGCGCTCTACCAGAAGTTTGACGATGGGTTCGTTATTGCGAAATACGGCTGTGTTTAAGAGCCTTTCCGCACCATCATGGGGGTTCAGTCCCTTCGCAACGAGTTTGTCAATGAAGTCGGCAGAACCGTAAGCGGCTGTCCAGAGCGCGGCGCCGTTTAAAATAACTTTGTCATCAGACGTGGACTGTTGCAGCCATTCTTCCAGCATTGTTATTGTACGGAGGGGGGCAGTTTGTTCGTCCCCATCGAGCATAACTCTTAACTTTCCAATGGCATTGGCAACGCCACGGGCTGTTTTATTGTTTTCAGCAGTACGGTATAGGACTTTATCAAAGATGTTGGCATCAAGAACAACCCCTTCTTTTTGCAGGAAGCTCATCATGGAGAAATTATTGTTCGCCGCCGCTTCTGCAAAAGCGTTGTTTGCCGCGGAAGAGACAGCTTCAGGTGTTTCAGTATTTTTCAGGTGATCCAGAATAAAGGCCGTCATCTCCGTGTGACCCTGCGCAGCAGCAATGCCGAGGGCGGCGTAGTTGTTCAGGCCAAGATTCGCTTTGTTTGTCTCAATCAGGAACTGTACGGTTTCTATGTTGTCGTTTTGAACGGCAAGATTTAGTCCCGCACTGTTGACGATATCTTTATTCGCTCCTTTATTGATCAGGATGTTAAGTGACTCCGTATAGCCCTGCGCAGCAGCCCAAAGCGACAGTCCGTTCAGAACGGATTCTCCGGGGGTTTTATTGAAAGCTATCCAGCGATTTAAGGCCTCTAGCGTTTTATCGGAAGAAAAGCCGTCGGGATTCAGAGTCTGATCAAGCTGACCCATAAAGGTTGAAACATTGTGTGCGCCGTTCTTGGTTTCAGAAAGACGGGACAGGGCTTTATCCAGAGATTGAGGTGTAGCAGCGGGATCAAGAGCAACGGTTGTTCCGTTTATTACAAAGGATTCCTGCTGGGTTTCCGGACTTGCCGATACAGAAAAATCACTCGCGGCCCGGACATCGGGCGGGTTTCCAAAGAATCCTATCGCGCCAAGGCCAATGGCCGCGGCTAAAAAAGTCCTTTGAAGAAGACTTGTTTTTTTCCTGTTTTGGGGGCTATTTGTAGATACCCCTTTGTTATTCTTCATGTTTCCCAGTTCTCCTGCCTGCTTTAGACGATTTTATTTTATTTGTTTTTTGTAAAAAAAATCAGCTTTTCTTAGTCTTAAAGCGTGCCATCTTCGTTTTGCCCGCCCTGAATTTTTTCCTCAAAAACCTGTTTTTTTATAGCCAGTGCTACACACACTTCTTATTCTATGATAAGAACGCTAGCATAGAGTACAGTGGAAAAGAAAGACAATTTTAATGGAAAGGGGAAATTTGAAAGAAATGATTTAAGTTTCCTGTATCTTATTGTTTTTAAATGAAATTAATTTATTTGCAATGTGGTTTTGGCGTATGAAAGTAATTCCGGTGAATTTTTTTCTGGTCAAGATTATATTTTTAAGCTAAACAGGCGAGGATTTCCTGACAATATGGTCTTATTATAGATTGGTGGCGCGCCGACTTGCGAGCCTTTGTTCCAGGAAGAAACAGGTGAAGGAACGGCATACTATGGCGAAAATGACTCCGACAGAATATGTACGGCAGGTTAAGGTGGAGATGCTGAAGGTTACGTGGCCTTCGCGGAAAGAGACAACGGTTAGCACGATTGCTGTGTTTGTTATGGTGTTTGCTGCTTCCATGTTTCTTTTTATGGCAGATCAGGTGATGGCCTTTATCGTGAGAATGATATTGGGATTTGGAATGTAGAGGCGGGGTATTGACTCATGACAGCAACAGAGAATGTAGAAAAGAGAGAGAAAAGAGCTATGGCGAAGCGTTGGTATGTATTGCATGTTTATTCCGGTTTTGAGAATAAGGTTGCCGAGGCTATTCGTGAGAAAGCCCGGAAAAAAGGTTTGGAAGACCATGTAGAGGAAATACTGGTGCCAACGGAGGAAGTCGTAGAGGTTAAACGCGGTCAGCGTGTAAATGCTGAGCGTAAGTTTTTCCCCGGCTATGTATTGGCCAAACTGGATCTGGATGACGATGTCTGGCACATGATCAAAGATACCCCGAAAGTGACGGGTTTTCTGGGGGCGGGAAATAAACCATCCCCCATCAGTGAATCGGAAGCCACACGTTTGATGCAGCAAATTCAGGAAGGTGTCGAGAAACCGCGTCCCAGCGTTATCTTTGATATTGGTGAGGAAGTCAAAGTGGCAGATGGGCCGTTTGCCTCCTTTAATGGCACGGTTGAAGAGATTGACGAGGAAAAAGGAAGGCTGAAGGTTTCCGTTTCTATTTTTGGTCGTTCGACACCGGTGGAGCTGGACTATACGCAGGTCGAAAAAATATAATCTAATTTCTTGATTTTTTTATGCAGAACGACTAGATTGCGCCGTCCTTAAGGTAAGGACGTGTGGGAGACTGACCGTAAGATAAGGCCATTTACGGTGTCGGACCACATATTTCGTTTATAAACACTTTGAAAAACGGAGACAAACAATGGCAGCTAAAGCTAAAAAAGTAAGCGGATTTATCAATCTGACGATCCTCGGCGGAGCGGCAAACCCCTCTCCTCCCGTTGGCCCGGCTTTGGGGCAACATGGCGTGAATATCATGGAATTTTGTAAGGCGTTTAACGCCAAGACGGAAGATAACAAGGGGATACCCATTCCTGTTGTTATCTCGGTTTATGAAGACCGTTCCTTTACTTTTATTACAAAAACACCGCCAGCCAGTTATTTCCTGAAGAAAGCTGCAAAGCTGAAATCAGGGGCGAAAATGCCGAGCCGTGAAGTGGTGGGTCAGGTGACGACTTCTCAGGTCAAGGAAATTGCCGAGAAAAAAATGGAAGGTCTGAACGCTAATGATATTGATGCGGCAATGAAAATTATCGCCGGTTCTGCCCGTTCCATGGGTATTGAAGTGGTGGAGGGTTAAATCATGACAAAAACGACAAAGAAAATGAAAGCTGTTTACGAAAAGGTTAATCGCGATCAGTTTTATACGGTTGATGCGGCTGTTAAAATTCTTAAGGATGCGACGACAGCCCGCAAGTTTGATGAAACTGTCGAGCTGGCTGTTAATCTTGGTATAGATCCCCGCCATGCTGATCAGGCTGTGCGCGGTATGTTTCAGTTGCCACATGGTACGGGCGCCTCTGTGCGTGTTGCTGTGTTTGCTAAGGATGACAAAGCCAAAGAAGCGAAAGCTGCCGGTGCTGATATTGTCGGTGCCGAGGATTTGGCCGAAAGCATTAAAAAGGGTGAAGTTGATTTTGATCGCTGTATTGCGACACCTGATATGATGCCGCTTGTCGGGCAGTTGGGTAAAATTCTGGGGCCGAAAGGGCTGATGCCGAACCCAAAACTGGGTACGGTGACGCCGGATGTGGCTAAAGCTGTAGAGGCTGCCAAGGGCGGTTCTATTGAATATCGTGCTGAGAAGGCCGGTATTGTTCACGTCGGCGTGGGTAAATCCAGTTTTGCAGAAAAAGCACTGACGGAAAATGTAACAGCTTTTGTGAAGGAAATACTGCGTGTTAAACCTTCTGGTGTGAAGGGGACTTATATGCAAAAAGTAACATTAACATCCACTATGGGTCCGGGGATCAAGCTTGATCTGGCTTTGTTTACGGGAGGCGAATCCAAAGCGGCCTGACATCTATTTCAAAACAAGCTTTCGTACAGGGGACTCTCATTGTAAGATGGAGTCCTCTGTTTTTTTATTTACGGGGTTTTTATCATGCTTTGGGCTTTTTACGGTTTAATTCATAGTCTTGCACGGGCGGCTTTCACTGAAACAGGTCGTGTTTTTGGTGTCGACGCCTGGCATTTAACTTTTTGGCATGCTTTTTTTGCTGTTGTGATACTGGTACCGCTTATGCCCTTTATGGCATGGCCGGCGGATGGTCATTTCTATTTTGCAGCCGCCATTGTTGCTTTAATGACGACGGTGGGGACTGTGATGCATTTGTCTCTTTCTGCGCAGAAAAGCGGCCGTGTTTCCAGTATATATATGCCGCTTGAAGCGATCGCTGCCTGCTTGATCTGGATACTGATTGTACCGGATGTTTTTCAAGCGCATGTGGATGACCTTTGGATGAGTGCTGTTGTCGTTCTTGCTTTGCTGTTGTCTACAGCGGCCTTGTTGCGGATTCGGCCTTCTGATATTAACTGGACCACTTTTTCTGTTGTGGCGCCTGTCGGTGTTACCTATGCCGTGGCCGGTGTCGTTACAAAAATTGTGATGCCGGAGGAAAATGTATTACCGGTGGCTCTGTCTTATGTTCTGGTGAGTTACGTTGTGATGGCCTGTGCGATGGGGGTTGTTTTGTTGCTGAAGAAAAAAGCGGGACCCGATTTAATGAAGACGGACTTGATCAGGGCCGGTTTGTTGACGGGTGTTTTTTCTGGCATGGCGTATGCTACATTTGTCTCAAGCGTGGCTCTGGCTCCTAATCCCGGCTATACGAGCGCCATGGCAATGCTTCTTCCTGTGTGGCTTGTTGTCTTGCATAAAATAACGGGTGTGAAGGATCAAGCTAATCCTTTGGCGGCATTGTTGATTGCTTTTAGCCTGTTTGTTCTTGTTATGGTTGTTTCATAGAGCAATTATTTTTTTATTTTATGCTTGACGGCGGCTTTTAATCCCTATAGAAACTGCCTGCACCCGCAGCATTCTTGGGAATGTTACGGGTTTCCTGTCCGGGACTGCAGGTGGCTTTTTGCGTAAAGCCTGTATAGATAGGTGAAATATTGTCGGGTTGTCTTTTTGTGTATGGCCCGCTTTTTTTTGCTTCGTTTATTTGTTTTGGACAGGGTGGGCCGGATTCGGCGCCACCCTTTTTTGTTGGCGTCTTATTGGAGGAGATGAGTTTATGGGTATGAGCCGTGAAAGAAAAGAGCAGGAAGTTGTAGATTTCAGGACGCGTCTTGAAAGTGTTGAGACGGCTGTGATTGCTCAGAATGCCGGGCTTGATATGCCGCAGATGAATCAGCTGCGCTCTGCGGCGCGTGCTGAGGGCGTCACTGTTAAGGTTATGAAGAACACGTTGGCGCGCCGGGCGCTGGAAGGTACGAAATTCGAGTTGATCTCCAGCCTGTTTGCTGGGCCGACGATGCTAGCCAGTTCCGAAGATCCGGTAGCGGCGGCGAAGGTCGTCTATAATTTTGCCAGAGAGAATGACAAGCTTGTCATTGTTGGCGGAGCGATAGGTTTGGCTGTTTTGGATAAAGCAGGTGTTGAGAAGCTGGCTAAAATGCCAAGTCTTGACGGTATGCGCAGCATTTTGGTGGGGCTGTTGCAGGCTCCTGCTACGAAGATTGCCGGTGTGCTTCAGGCCCCGGCAGGGCAGTTGGCCCGCGTTGTCGGTGCTTATAGTGCCAAATAAATTTTGTTTTTATTGAATTGCTTAAAACTAAAGGAGAAAGAAGATGGCTGCTGATATTGAGAAAATTGCTGAGGATTTGTCGAAACTGACAGTGATGGAAGCTGCGGATTTGGCCAGTCTTTTGGAAGAAAAATGGGGCGTTTCTGCTGCTGCACCAGTTGCTGTTGCTGCTGTTGCTGCAGATGCCGGCGCTGCAGAAGAAAAAAATAGCTTCTCTATTGTTTTGGCTGCTGCAGGCGATCAAAAAATTAACGTGATTAAAGAGGTTCGTTCTATTACCGGTCTGGGTCTGAAAGAAGCCAAAGACATGGTAGAGGGCGCACCGAAAGAACTGAAAGCTGATGTGCCGAAAGCTGAAGCTGAGGAACTGAAAGCGAAATTGGAAGCTGTCGGCGCAACCGTTGAACTTAAGTAAGTTTCGGTTTTCGACTGTCTATCCCGGTAAGCATCCAGGCTGACCGGGATAGAGTTTCTGGTTTGGGCGTATAATTTCCTTGACATGAGGCGATCTGTACGTCATAAGCATACGCGTTTACATCTGGGATGAGTGTGACGGTGACAGTTCCATATTCCATATATATGGATGGACCGTATTTGTACATGCCGCTTCAATCTTCTACTAAGGAAGGGTGAAAGCGGTTCTATGTTTTTGACCGACGGGCAAAGGGTAAAGCAAAATGAGCGCAGACAAGGGCAGTAAAACCACGTCGAACACGAAATCTACAAAAAAGACCACAGATAAAAAGCAGGATACACAAAAAGCAGGCTTGTTTAAGCCGGCTAATGATGTTGATAGCTATACGGGTCGCAAGCGTGTACGCCGTTCTTTTGGAAAAATTCATGAAGTGGCGGAGATGCCGAACCTGATTGAGGTGCAGCGGCAATCTTATGAACAGTTTTTGCAGGCGGATATTCCCGCAGAAGAGCGAAATATGCAGGGTTTGCATGAGGTTTTCACCTCTGTTTTCCCTATTAAAGATTTTTCCGACAGGGCTGAAATCGACTATGTTAGATATGAGCTTGAAGATCCAAAATATGACGTAGAAGAATGCCAGCAGCGGAGTATGACTTTTGCTGCGCCGTTGCGTGTTACCTTGCGTCTTTCTGTTTTTGATGTTGATGAAGATACGGGCTTGCGCTCTATCCGTGATATCAAGGAGCAGGATGTCTACATGGTGGATATGCCGCTTATGACAGATACCGGTACTTTTGTTGTGAACGGAACAGAAAGGGTCATCGTTTCCCAGATGCACCGTTCTCCCGGTGTCTTTTTTGATCATGATGGCGGCAAGACACATGCTTCCGGTAAATATTTGTTTTCTGCCCGTGTTATACCTTATCGTGGGTCATGGCTTGATTTTGAGTTTGACGCGAAAGATCAGCTTTACGTTCGTATTGATCGCCGCCGTAAACTGCCTGTGACAACTTTGTTGCGGGCGCTTGATAGTGCGGAAACGGAATCTTATCGCGCTAAATGTGAAGAGAATGATGAGCCTGTTGATCCTTTGTTGGTGCAGGGTATGTCTAACGAAGAAATTCTTGATACTTTCTATGACAGGATTGACTACAAAAAGGATAAAAAAGGCTGGAAGACGTCCTTTGACGGCGAACGGTTGCGCGGCATCAAGCTGACTTATGATTTGATTGATGCAAAAACAGGCAAGGTTGCTGCCGAGGTCGGTACGAAGCTTACACCGCGTCTGGCCCGTAAACTGGCAGATGATGGTTTGAAGGAGGTCCTGATACAGGGCGATCAAATTTTAAATCAGTATCTTGCCGTTGATATTTTTGATGACAAGACAGGAGAGATTCTGATCGAGGCCGGAGACGAATTGACGGAAGAGCATATGCTGCTTCTTGAAGAAAGGGATGTGAAGGATCTTCCTGTTCTGGCGATTGATCATCTTAATATAGGCCCGTATGTACGCAATACCATGATGGTGGATAAATGCGATACACGGGAAGAGGCTCTGATTGATATTTATCGTGTGATGCGTCCTGGTGAGCCGCCGACAGTTGAATCGGCTGAAGGCTTGTTCCACTCCTTGTTCTTTGATCCGGAGCGTTATGATCTGTCCTCTGTCGGGCGGGTAAAAATGAATATGCGTCTTGATCTGGATTGTGATGATCAGTACCGCGTGCTGCGTCGCGCCGATATTCTTGCTATTTTGAAATATCTGCACGGCCTGAAGGACGGTATTGGTGAGGTTGATGATATTGATAACCTTGGAAACCGTCGTGTGCGCTCGGTTGGCGAATTGATGGAGAATCAGGTTCGTGTCGGATTGTTGCGGATGGAGCGTGCTATTCGTGAGCGTATGTCATCTGTGGAAATTGATACCTACATGCCGCATGATTTAATTAACTCCAAACCGGCTCAGGCCGCTGTGCGTGAGTTTTTTGGCTCTTCTCAGTTGTCGCAGTTTATGGATCAGACGAATCCTCTGTCCGAAATTACGCATAAACGACGCCTTTCAGCGTTAGGGCCTGGTGGTTTGACACGGGAGCGTGCCGGTTTTGAAGTGCGCGATGTTCACCCGACTCATTATGGGCGTATTTGTCCGATTGAAACGCCGGAGGGGCCGAATATCGGTTTGATTAACTCTTTGGCTACTTTTGCTCGTGTTAATCAGTACGGGTTTATCGAGAGCCCTTATCGGCGTGTTGCCGATGGAAAGGTGGCGGATGAAGTGATTTATATGTCGGCCATGGAAGAGGCTAAATATACGATTGCTCAGGCCAATGCGACGCTGGATAAAAGCGGTAAATTTACGGCTGATCTGGTTTCTTGTCGTCAGGGTGGCGAAAATCTGATGACGACGCCGGATACCATTGAATTTATAGATGTGTCGCCGAAGCAGATGGTGTCGGTGGCGGCTTCCCTTATACCGTTTTTAGAAAATGATGATGCCAACCGGGCTTTGATGGGTTCGAATATGCAGCGTCAGGCTGTTCCTTTGTTGCAGGCTGATGCGCCGTTGGTGGGAACGGGTATGGAGGCAACGGTTGCGCGTGATTCCGGTGCTGCGGTTGCGGCACGTCGTTCGGGTGTTGTGACGAAAGTGGATGCGACTCGGATTGTTATTCGTGCAACGGAAGAGCTGCGCGCGGACGAGCCGACTGTTGATATTTACAAAATGTTCAAATTTCAGCGTTCTAACCAGAATACCTGCATTAATCAGAAGCCTTTGGTCAAAGTGGGTGACGAGATTAAAACGGGTGATATTATTGCTGATGGTCCGTCCACACAGTTTGGTGAATTGGCGTTGGGTCGGAATGTCCTTGTCGCCTTTATGCCTTGGAACGGCTATAACTTTGAGGATTCAATCCTGCTGTCCGAACGGATTGTGCGTGACGATGTTTATACTTCAATCCATATCGTGGAATTTGAAGTCATGGCACGTGATACCAAACTGGGCACGGAGGAAATTACCCGTGATATTCCCAATGTTGGGGAAGAGGCGCTGAAGCATCTGGATGAAGCCGGTATTGTTCATATCGGTGCAGAAGTAGGCCCGGGCGATATTCTTGTCGGTAAAGTGACACCAAAGGGTGAGTCGCCTATGACGCCGGAAGAGAAGCTTTTGCGGGCGATCTTCGGTGAAAAAGCAGCAGATGTAAAAGACACATCTCTGCGGTTGCCACCGGGTGGTACGGGTACGATTGTTGAGGTTCGTGTCTTTAACCGGCGCGGTGTAGACAAGGATGCGCGGGCACTCTCTATTGAGCAATCGGAGATCGAACGTCTGGCGAAAGACCGTGATGATGAGCGTCTTATTCTGGAAGATGGATTTTATGCTCGGTTTAACGGGATTCTAGTGGGGCAGACCTATGCTTCCGGACCCAAAGAGCTGAATCTTAAGAAGGGTGATAAAATTAAAGTGTCCGATCTTGAGACCATAAAGCGTGGTTTGTGGCGGCAGATTTCTGTTCAGAATGAAAAACAGATGGAAGAGATTGAGGCTGTATCGAGAACTTTTGAGGAAGCGGTCGACAACCTGAAGGAACGTTTTGAGAATAAGGTTGAAAAACTGCAGCGTGGCGATGAGTTGTTGCCGGGCGTTATGAAGATGGTCAAGGTTTTTGTGGCTGTGAAGCGTAAAATGCAGCCGGGTGATAAAATGGCCGGGCGTCACGGTAACAAAGGTGTTGTTTCCAAAATTATGCCGCAGGCTGATATGCCCTATCTGGAAGATGGGACACCGGTCGATATTGTTCTTAATCCGCTGGGCGTGCCGAGCCGGATGAATGTGGGACAGATTCTTGAAACGCATCTGGGCTGGGCTTCGGCAACGTTGGGTCGTCAGGTTGGTGAGATGATTGACGGGTTTAAGGATTCTAAAAACCCTGCGGCGCCAGAGATTAAAGATCTGAAGGATAAGTTGAAGGTCGTTTATGGCGAGAAGGAGTATGAAGAAAAAATAACACGTCTTGATGAGCCGCAGTTGCTGGAGATGTCTAATAATCTGCGTGGCGGCGTTCCTATGGCGACGCCCGTTTTCGACGGTGCTGTTGAGGCTGATATCAACGTGTTGCTGGAGAAGGCCGGTCTTGCGACATCGGGACAGGTGACTTTGATTGACGGACGGACCGGTGAGAAGTTCCATCGCCCGGTGACGGTTGGTTATATCTATATGCTGAAACTTCACCATCTGGTTGATGACAAGATTCATGCGCGCTCGATTGGTCCTTATTCTCTGGTAACGCAGCAGCCTCTGGGTGGTAAAGCTCAGTTCGGTGGTCAGCGTTTCGGGGAAATGGAGGTCTGGGCACTTCAGGCTTACGGCGCGGCTTATACGTTGCAGGAAATGCTGACTGTGAAGTCGGATGATGTGGCGGGCCGTTCGAAGGTCTATGAGTCTATCGTACGCGGTGAAGATAATTTCGAGATTGGTATTCCGGAGAGCTTTAATGTTCTTGTGAAAGAGCTGAAGGCACTGGGGCTGAATGTTGATATGAAACAAAGCGGTACCGGTACGGGATCGTAACGATTGTGGGCACTACTTTCGTGAAAGCGGTAGTGGCCGGTGAAGGAAAAAAGGGAACAGAATATGAATGAACTAATGAACTTGTTTGGGCAACCCACGGGGCCTCAGTCATTTGATTCAATCCGGATTGCAATTGCATCGCCGGAGCAGATCCTGAGTTGGTCTTTTGGTGAAGTGAAAAAGCCGGAGACGATTAATTACCGGACCTTCAAACCTGAAAAAGACGGTTTATTCTGTGCGCGCATCTTCGGGCCAATCAAAGATTATGAATGCTTGTGCGGCAAGTATAAGCGGATGAAATATAAAGGAATTATCTGTGAAAAGTGCGGCGTAGAAGTCACCCTGACCAAGGTGCGCCGTGAGCGCATGGGTCATATCGAATTGGCCTCGCCCGTTGCTCATATCTGGTTCCTGAAATCTTTGCCGAGTCGTATCGGTCTGATGATGGATATGACTTTGAAGGAAATGGAAAAGGTTCTTTATTTTGAATCCTTCATTGTAACAGAGCCGGGAATGACGTCCCTGAAGCCTTTGCAGGTTTTAACAGAGGATGAATATCTTGATGCGCAGGAAGAGTTTGGTGAAGAGAATTTTGAGGCCGGTATCGGTGCTGAAGCACTGAAAAAGGTTCTTATGGCTCTGGATCTTGAGGCCGAGAAAGACAAAGTTGAAGAAGATCTGAAGGAGACCTCTTCGGAAGCTAAACGTAAGAAGCTGGTAAAGCGTTTGAAGCTTTTGGAGGCTTTTATTCATTCGGGCGCGCGTCCGGAATGGATGATTCTTGATGTTGTTCCGGTTTTGCCGCCGGAGCTTCGTCCTTTGGTTCCTTTGGATGGGGGTCGTTTTGCAACATCGGATTTGAATGATTTATATCGCCGGGTGATTAACCGGAATAATCGTTTGAAACGTCTTATCGAATTGCGCGCGCCCGATATTATTGTTCGTAATGAGAAGCGTATGCTGCAGGAAGCTGTGGATGCGTTGTTTGATAACGGGCGGCGTGGACGTGTTATCACCGGTGCAAACAGACGCCCGCTGAAGTCTTTGTCCGATATGCTCAAAGGTAAGCAAGGTCGTTTTCGCCAGAACTTGCTCGGTAAACGGGTTGATTATTCAGGCCGTTCTGTAATTGTGGTCGGGCCCGAACTGAAGCTGCACCAATGTGGTTTGCCGAAGAAAATGGCTCTGGAGCTTTTTAAGCCGTTTATTTATCATAAACTTGAGATATATGGCATGGCGACTACGGTGAAAGCCGCCAAGAAAATGGTAGAACGTGAGCGTCCGGAGGTCTGGGATATTCTTGAGGAAGTTATTCGGGAACATCCTGTGATGCTGAACCGGGCGCCGACATTACACAGGCTTGGTATTCAGGCTTTTGAACCGGTTTTGATTGAAGGTAAAGCCATCCAGTTGCATCCGCTTGTTTGTGTCGCGTTTAATGCTGATTTTGATGGTGACCAGATGGCCGTTCATGTGCCTCTTTCTGTTGAGGCGCAACTGGAAGCGCGCTGCCTGATGATGTCGACAAACAATATTCTGTCTCCTGCAAACGGTAAGCCGATTATTGTGCCGACACAGGATATTATATTGGGTTTGTATTTTCTGTCATTGTCTCTGGATGGTGAAAAAGGCGAAGGTATGATTTTCCGTGGTGTGGGTGAGATAAGACATGCTCTGGAAGAGGGTGTGGTCACTTTGCATGCTAAAATCAAGTGTCGTCGCAAGTCGCTGGATGAAGCCGGTCAACCCATATCAGAGATTGTGGAATCGACACCCGGTCGCATGATCCTTTCTGAATTGTTACCTCAGCACGTGCAGGTGCCGTTTGACTTGGTTAATATCGTTTTGACGAAGAAGGAAGTTTCTTCTCTTATTGATATTGTTTATCGTTATTGCGGCCAAAAAGAGACCGTTATCTTTTGTGACCGCATGATGAAACTTGGTTTTCGTTATGCCTGTATTGCCGGTATTTCTTTTGGTAAAGATGATCTGGTTATTCCTGTTGAAAAACAGACACTGGTTGATGAAGCGAAAGGCCGGGTTAAGGAATTCGAACAGCAATATATGGATGGCCTGATTACGAAAGGTGAGAAATATAATAAAGTTATCGATATCTGGTCAAAATGTACGGACGATGTAGCTGACGCTATGATGAAAGGCATTTCCAATGTTGATGAAGGTAATCTGAATTCGGTTTATATGATGGCACATTCCGGTGCGCGGGGTTCTGCTGCGCAGATACGGCAATTGGCTGGTATGCGGGGCTTGATGGCAAAGCCATCTGGTGAAATTATTGAGACGCCTATCATCTCGAATTTTAAAGAGGGCCTGTCTGTTCTTGAGTATTTTAACTCGACCCACGGAGCGCGGAAAGGTTTGGCTGATACGGCGCTGAAAACGGCTAATTCCGGTTATCTGACTCGTCGTTTGGTGGATGTTGCGCAGGATGCTGTTATTACGGAAGTTGATTGCGGTACGGAGCAGGGGATTACTTTGCGCGCTGTTATGAGTGGCATTGATGTGGTTGTGTCTCTGGCCGAGCGTATTCTGGGGCGTACGCCTGCTCTGGATATTGTTCATCCGCTTTCCGGTGATATGATTGTTAAGGCCGCCGCTCTGATTGATGAAGTCACGGCTGAACAGGTTGAAACGGCCGGGGTTGATTCCGTATTGGTGCGGACGGCTCTGACTTGTGAAACGGTAACTGGTGTCTGTGCTAAATGTTACGGTCGTGATTTGGCACGTGGTGCCGAGGTTAATCAGGGTGAGGCTGTCGGTGTTATGGCTGCGCAGTCTATTGGCGAGCCGGGAACGCAGTTGACGATGAGAACGTTCCATATCGGTGGGGCCGCTCAACGTGGTGTGGAGGTATCTTCTGTTGAATCGCCTACTGACGGAAAAATTGAAATTCGTCATCAGAATATTGTTAAGAATTCAGAGGGTATTGCCATTATTATGGGACGCAACACGGAAGTTGTTGTGAAAGATGATAAGGATAATGACAAAATAGTACATCGTCTGCCGTATGGTGCTCGCCTTCTGGTTGAGGACGGTGTGAAAGTGGGGGCTGGTCAAAAACTAGCTGATTGGGACCCGTTCACTATTCCGATTATCACAGAAAAAGACGGCGTTGCCCATTATTTTGATCTTACCGAAGGCGTCTCTGTTTCTGATCTGGTTGATGAAGCGACCGGTATCGCGTCGAAAGTTGTGATTGACTGGCGTTCGCAGCCGAAGGGTGGCGATCTGAAACCACGTATAGCTTTGACGAACAAAAAAGGAAAAGTGATTACCTTGCCTAATGGACTGCCAGCCAATTACCATATGTCTGTGGACGCGGTCTTGTCTGTTGAAAATGGGCAGGAGGTAAAAGCAGGTGACATTATTGCTCGTATTCCGCGTGAGACATCGAAAACACGTGATATTACGGGTGGTTTGCCGCGTGTGGCTGAATTGTTTGAAGCTCGTAAGCCGAAGGATTTTGCTATTATTTCGGAGATTGATGGTCAGGTAGAGTTTGGTAAAGATTACAAAGCCAAACGCCGTATCATTGTAAATCCCGTGGATAGTAAAGAAGAATCGCGTGAATATTTGATCCCGAAAGGCCGTCATCTGGCCGTTCATGAGGGTGATTTTGTTCGTAAGGGTGATCCGCTTCTGGATGGTGCTCTGGTGCCGCATGATATTCTGGACGTGATGGGTGTTGAGGCTTTGGCCGAGTATCTGATCAATGAAATTCAGGATGTTTATCGTCTTCAGGGTGTGAAAATTAATGACAAGCACATTGAGGTCATTGTTCGTCAGATGTTACAAAAAGTGGAGGTTATGTCTCCGGGTGACACGACGTTCCTGACAGGTGAGCAGGCTGACCGTGAAGAGTTTGAGAGGGTCAACCAGAAATATGTTGAGGATGGGAAGCAGCCCGCGAAAGGCCGCCCTGTTTTGCAGGGTATTACAAAAGCGAGCTTGCAGACGAGTTCCTTTATCTCTGCGGCCTCCTTCCAGGAGACAACAAGGGTGCTGACCGATGCGGCTGTGAACGGCAAAGTTGATAATCTGGTTGGGTTGAAAGAAAATGTTATTGTTGGCCGTTTGGTGCCGGCAGGGACGGGATCGTATGTGAACAAGATCAGAAAATTGGCGGCCGATCGTGATGATGTGGCTATAGCGGCACAACAGGAAGCCGAGGCTTTGGCACAGAAGGCTGCTGCCGATGCTTTGCCGGAGGAGGAGGCTGCTCAGTCTGATGCGGTTGTCGTAGAGGGTGATAAAGCTGCCGCCGCTGGGTAGCGACTTTCTCGAAAATAGTTTTTGAAGGCCGGTATTTTTGGGGATTTTCATTGGTTTTTAGGCGTTTTTTTAGAGAAACAATTTCTTTTTAAACTTTATCTTGACGCCTTACCCCTATGGATGTATATTCCGCCCGGCTTATGAGAAGGATGGGTTGGCTGTAGACGGTTTTTTTCTTGTCTAGACGCGGCTCTTTAGTTTTGCAAAGTGTGCCGTTGTGTTGACGTAAGATTGTGTCATGCAGGGTCGCCGTTCCATCCCCCCATAAATGGTTTTAAACACGAGGGCGTAAAGAGATGCCAACGATACAGCAATTGGTCCGCAATCCGCGGAAAAAGGTAGTGAAGTACAAAAAGAACAGAGCGTTGCAGCAATGTCCTCAACGGAGGGGTGTGTGTACGCGTGTTTATACAACGACACCGAAGAAACCAAACTCCGCTTTGCGTAAAGTTGCGAAGGTGCGTTTGACGACCGGGCAGGAAGTGATTTGCTACATTCCGGGTGAGGGCCATAATCTTCAGGAGCACTCGGTTGTTCTTGTCCGTGGTGGCCGGGTTAAAGATTTGCCGGGTGTCCGTTATACCGTTATTCGCGGTACGTTGGATACGCAGGGTGTGAAAGATAGGAAGAAGGCTCGTTCCCGTTACGGTGTTAAGCGGCCAAAATAAGATTGTAGAATAAAAGGAAAGAAATATGTCACGTCGCCATAGAGCAGAAAAAAGAGAAATCCTTCCCGATCCAAAGTTCGGGGACCTTATTCTGTCGAAGTTTATTAATAATATTATGATGCATGGTAAGAAATCAAAGGCGGAGAGTATTGTTTATGGTGCGCTTGATATTATCAGGCAGAAGCAAAAGATGACCAATGACAATGAGGTTATTGATTTGTTTCACGCCGCGATTGATAAGGTAAAGCCGCAGATTGAGGTGAAGTCTCGCCGTGTTGGTGGCGCAACCTATCAGGTGCCGGTCGAAGTGCGGTCGGATCGGGCGTTGGCGTTGGCTATTCGCTGGATTATTAAGGCTGTGCGCGGTCGTAGCGAAAACATGACGATGGAAAAACTGGCCGAAGAATTGATGATGGCGGCTAATGAAAATGGAAATGCGGTCAAGAAGCGCGATGATACGCATAAAATGGCAGATGCTAACAAGGCTTTTGCTCATTACAGGTGGTAATGCTAAGGCTTTTGATTAGAGGATATTATAAGAGATGACACGCGAAACACCATTGGATAGATACCGCAACATTGGCATCATGGCGCATATTGATGCCGGTAAAACCACGACGACTGAGCGGATTTTGTATTATACAGGGAAGTCTCACAAAATTGGTGAGGTTCACGATGGTGCTGCGACTATGGACTGGATGGAGCAGGAGCAGGAGCGGGGTATTACGATTACCTCTGCGGCGACGACTTGCTTCTGGACGGGTCCGGATGATGGTGAATCATACCGCGTCAATATTATTGATACGCCCGGTCACGTCGATTTTACAATTGAAGTAGAGCGTTCCTTGCGCGTCCTTGATGGCGCTGTGGCTGTGTTTGATTCTGTGGCAGGTGTTGAGCCGCAATCTGAAACGGTTTGGCGTCAGGCTGATAAATACGGTGTGCCGCGTATGTGTTTTGTGAACAAGATGGATCGCACGGGTGCTGATTTTTATCGTTGCGTAGATATGATTGTTGACCGGCTGGGGGCAAAGCCTTTGGTAACACAGCTTCCTATCGGTGCGGAAAGTGATTTTCTCGGGGTTGTTGATCTGTTGAAGATGAAGGCCATCATATGGGATGCTGAGACTCTGGGCGCCGAATTCCACGAAGAAGAGATTGCTGCGGATATGCAGGAAAAAGCTGCTGAATATCGTGAGAAGTTGATTGAGCTGGCTGTGGAGATGGATGATGCGGCTATGGAGGCCTATCTGGAGGGCACTGAGCCTGATCTTCTGACGTTAAAAAAATGTATTCATAAAGGAACAGTTGAAGGTTTGTTTGTTCCTGTTCTTTGTGGTTCTGCTTTCAAAAATAAAGGTGTGCAGCCGCTTTTGGATGCTGTGATTGATTATATGCCTTCACCGCTCGAAGTTGGTGATGTGAAAGGTAAAAAGGTTGATTCTGATGAGGATGACAGCCGTCCGGCGCAGGATGACGCGCCCTTTTCTGCGCTGGCTTTCAAGATTATGAACGATCCTTTTGTGGGCTCCTTGACGTTTGCCCGTATTTATTCCGGTACTTTGGAGTCAGGCTCCTATATTGCGAATTCTGTGAAGGATAAAAAAGAGCGGGTTGGCCGGATGTTGCTGATGCATTCTAACAACCGTGAAGAAATAAAAGTGGCGCATACCGGTGATATTGTGGCCTTTGTCGGTTTGAAAGACACAACAACAGGTGACACGCTCTGTTCTCCGGATAAGCCAATTGTACTGGAGCGTATGGAGTTTCCTGATCCGGTGATTGAAATTGCGGTTGAGCCAAAAACGAAGGCTGACCAGGAAAAAATGTCTACGGCTCTACAGCGTTTGGCGGCGGAAGACCCTTCTTTCCGTGTGTCCGTCGACCATGAAAGCGGCCAGACGATTATTAAAGGAATGGGCGAGCTTCACCTGGATATTATTGTGGATCGCATGAAACGTGAATTTAAGGTTGAGGCTAATATCGGTGCACCGCAGGTGGCTTACCGTGAAAGTATTACCAAGGTCACGAAAATTGATTATACGCATAAGAAGCAAACCGGTGGTGCGGGACAGTTTGCCCGTATCATTATGACGTTTGAGCCGGGTGAAGTCGGTTCCGGTTTCATCTTTGATTCAAAGGTTGTGGGCGGGAACGTGCCGCGGGAATACATTCCCGGCGTTCAAAAGGGTTTGACGGCTGCTAAAGAAACGGGTGTCGTCGCCGGTTTCCCTACGATTGATTTTAAGGTCACATTGATTGACGGGGCGTATCACGATGTGGACTCCTCTGTTATGGCTTTTGAAATTGCATCCAAGGCGGCTTTCCGCGAAGCGATGCCAAAGGCCGGTGCGCAGTTGCTAGAGCCTATGATGAGCGTGGAAGTGGTGACGCCGGAAGATTATATGGGTGATATTATCGGCGATCTGAACAGTCGTCGTGGCAACGTCTCTTCGATGGAAGATCGTGGTAATGCCAAAGTGATTACGGCTTTGGTGCCGTTGGCGAATATGTTTGGTTACATTAATACGTTGCGTTCGATGTCACAGGGGCGGGCCCAGTACACAATGCAGTTCGATCATTATGAACCTGTTCCGGCTAATGTGGCGGAAGAGGTTAAGGCAAGTTTGGCTTAGGGAATTAACGCGAGATACAAATTAAAGCTATTAAAGGAGAGACGAAATGAGTAAGGAAAAGTTTGAGCGGAACAAGCCGCATTGTAATATTGGAACGATTGGTCATGTGGATCATGGTAAAACGACGCTGACGGCGGCGATCACGAAATATTTTTCGAAA
>JAJFGQ010000086.1 GCA_021776075.1 Alphaproteobacteria bacterium
AATCCGGTGGCCGTCCTCGAAAGTCATGACGGTTTCAATATCGCCGGTGGTTTCTTCGAATTCAAAATAATCGGAAATATCATTATCATTGGCCGCCGCCATAAATGTTTTCTTCAGGCGCGCCGCTTCCCGGATTATATCCGCATCGGCTTCCTGATAGAGATCATCAATATCTACTTTGCTGCCCAGATGCACCAGCCGCTTAATCCGGCCTTGCCGGTCGGTTTTGCGGGTCCAGTCGGCATCATTAATCATCGCGCCCCTGATCCAGTCGCTTATGTGGTGGATTCGGTTCTTTAGAAAGACGCTTTGAGGGTCAAATCTGTAAAAGAGAGCACCTGAAGTACCCGCATTCCATTTCTTCACCAACCAGTCCGGGGCGTCCGGCGGGAGTTTTCTAATCGGCGACAAAGACATCCCATCACGCAATAAAGGTTTTTCCAGTGCCGTCATGAGATGGGTCAGCAGAGCACCGTCAACAGTATCGTCTTCGCCTGTGGCAAAGCTGGATAGATAATCCCGCACAGCTTCTTTGTTAACCACGTTAAACGTCAAAATTCATAGCCTTTTGTTTTTGTCATTCTTTGCATGAGCAAGAGTACACAGTCCATCATGTGCTCGTCACCCCCGCGATCCTGTGATAACAGGATAAAAACGGCGGGGGTCCAGTGATGTCAGTAGCATAGCTACTGTCTTTTTCTGGATCCCGTTCGTTTAAGCGCGGCAAAGTCGCCGCGCCAACGGGATGACGAACCATGTGCTCTTATTCATTCAAATAATCATGTATTTTCCTACGTTACTCTCGTGCCATTCCTACGTTAAAAATACCTGCGGTAAAATAACGCACTATGGAAATATTTTGCAAGCTTTAAATCCAGGGTTTTAAGGACCGGAGATTAGGCGCGGCTATAACTGCGCTACAACTCGCTGTTATAGGGCCATATGATCGTGGGGAGTGTTAGTATATTCCAGGGTCCGAGCAATAACTTTCTATTTTGTAGCGTAATTTCTGTGTCTATATAGCGTTCTCCGCTTTCCGGGTCTTGTTGGGATAGGCTGGCCATGATCGTACCGATCAAGAGCGTTTCTTTCGTTTTTATAATATTTTGTTGTTCCAGAAAGCCAAGAAAGGACATATGGCCTTTGATTTTCATTTGCAGATGCCCTGCCGGTTGCAGGTTATCATCAAAGTTAAAGTGGGCGTTTCCTTGCAGTTGCAGTGACTTTTTATGGATCAACAGGTTCTGAACCGTAATTCCTTCTCCGGAATCACGCCATTCCCTTAGGTTTTCTACGGTCATGGTCTGTGGGAAGTCATGAGGAACGAGGCCCGTGAATGTTAAAGAATCAATCGACAAGATTTCGTTGTTAAAAGCCCCTTCGGGAAGAAGGCCTTCGGGTAGATCGACATGGATTTTTCGGCCGGGCAGGGGGATACCCGTTATTTTGAGAAGGGGAATAGCAAAAGATCGTTTGTCTTTTTTTATTGTACCGCGAAAAATGATGACAGGTTCTTTTGGGAATCCTTTGACTTCGGGAATGTCGCCTTCGATTATAATTCCCTGTTCATGGGCTCGTTCATAAAAGCTCCCTATTTCTTTTTTGATTGTATGGGCCATCCAGTACCAGCCGCCTATGTAAGAAAGACTTAGGCTGAGTAACAGGCCGGCAACAATAATGGCGGTAAGTTTTTTATGGTTTTTCACGAAGGGGCCTTTTCTAATAGTGCTAGTGCATGGGATGCTGTTTCCAGACGGGTTTCCAGTTCTTTCATGACTTCGTAAACGCCCAGTTTTCCGGGTTCAATAGGTTTAAGAAATTCAAAGACAACGGTGCCGGGTTTTTTAATCCAGCTTTTGCGGGGCCAGAATAAACCGCTATTCAGGGCCAGAGGGATGATGGGTAATCCTGTTGCTTCCTGTATCCGGGCAACGCCTATTTTATAAGGTTTTTCATCCGTTGTCTGTTCCGGATGAACACGTGTGCCCTGCGGAAAAATGACGATCGGACGGCCTTGTTCTTTGATGTGTTTGGCACCGTCCATGATTTGTTCCATGGCTTTTTTACCCTGGGAACGGTCTATGGCAATGGGATCTATTTTTGCAAGAAAACGTCCCCATAGCGGGATTTTTAGCAATTCCTGTTTTAAGACAATGGCCGGGTCGTTAAACAGGATGTTTAATTTCAAGGTTTCGTAAGGGGACTGATGCTTGGAGGCGATAATATAGGGGCCTGTCTTCGGCAGGTTTTCAAGACCGCGTACTTCGTAATGCAGGCCCAGAATATATTTCTCGAAAATATGGACGGTGTGAACAAAGCCGTAAACGACGAACATAGCCTGTTTCTTTGGCAGAAGGAGCGCCGGCAGGCACATGACACAGGCCAATGCTGTTGTCCCGTAAAAGGCTAGGTTAAATAATGTTGAGCGCAAAAAAATCATAATTGAAGCCGTACCCATGTTAGTAGTGTTTTATTATATTCTTCAAAAGAAATATGCCAGAATCCTTTATCTTCGATTTCTAAGTCGTCAGGTATAACAGGATGGATCAGGATATTCATAGAGGGCATAGTATTCCGGAATTCCAACCGCGCGCGTGGCATATGGTAGTGTGAGGTAACAAGGCGCAGAGAGGTAACATCTTTCTGTCCGGTCCATTCACGGGCTTCCTGTGCATTTTGTGTCGTATTCTGAGCTTTGTGCCCCAGTGTAATGCAACAGGGCTGTTTTTTTTGTTTTTCGCCCGCAGGCCACATGGCCAGTAATTTTTCTACAGATACATTTTTATTGACGCCGGAGATGAAAAGTTCGGGTGCTGCGTGGGCAGAGAGCAAATTCAGTCCTGTATTAATACGATTTGAACCGCCTGTCAGGACAACTATGGCGTCTGTATTCTTTATGTTGCTATCGGGTTTCACGGTGCTGATATGGAGGATAAAGGCTGCATATCCGGTCATCCATAGAAGTACGATGGACAGCGTTATATAGAGTGTTATGCGTTGTAGTGTTTTACTCATGGGCGGTGTTCTCTATGGCATACGGGCGAGCGTGTGAAAGACTGTCTTTCGTGCCGTAAAGGTGGCAATCAGTGCGGCAATAAAGGGAAGAAGGGCCAGTGTGGCAATCTGGATGTGGCTCAGATGAAAATTGGGTAACAGATTTATTTCCATTTCTCCGGCACTCCAGCCGATGGCCAGCAAAGCCAGCATGCCGGCGGCGGCACCGATAACACTGCCTTCAAAAGCAAGAATGCGGGAGTGGCGCTGGAACTGCCGTGAAATATAGTTATCTGAAGCGCCCATCAGGTGAAGTAGCTGCACTTCTTCGTGATGTACGGCCAGCCGCGCGCGTACGGCACCGGCGATGGCGGTGGCCGTGATCAGGCCAATAACAATTGTTAACAGGGCGGAAGCAAACTGAAGGGCGCCGGTAAAGCGTAATAAATCTTTGAGCCATGTTTCGTGGCTGTCGATACGGGCATGGGGTGCAAAGCCCTGAATTTTACGTTGCAGGGCATCAAGCGTTGTTTCTTCTTTGTCCTGTATTTCCATGCTGATAAGGCCGGGCAGCGGTATTTTATCCAGCAGCATATCCTCACCCAGCCACGGTTTGACGAGCTCTCCGATTTCATTATCTGTCAGAATATGAGTCGTCTTAACGGTAGGGTGGTTCTCCAGAAAGCTGTTTACGCGATTTGTCAGGGCGTGGACCTCCTCGCGGGAGAGCAGGGTACCGTTCTTTGTTTCTGCCGGAATTTCGATCGTAACCCTGTTTTCCAGTCCCGCTGACCAGCGTTCGGTCATGGCGGATAGGGCAAAAGATGCGGAGAGAGCCAGCAGAGCCAGAAAGGTCATCAGCGCGATAAGCAGCGTTAGAAAATTTGCCCCGGCACTTCTGTTTAAAGGTAAGTCATAGCGTCGTTTCTGGCGGGTTATACCCAATGTTTTGTCTTCGCCGAAAAAGCCCATGACTAGAAAACCCCTTCAATTTTACGACGAATCCAGTTTTTAGACTCTTCGGTCTGAATGTGACCGTTATCCAGAATAAGGCGTTCATGATTGAACTTGTCCATGAGTTGCTGATTGTGCGTGGCGATGAGGATGGTTGTTCCCATGCGATTAAGCTGGTCAAAAAGATTCATCAGGCGCAGACCGATATCATCATCCAGATTTCCTGTGGGTTCATCTGCCAGCAAGAGGCGGGGGCGGGTGATGACGGCACGGGCAATCGCAATGCGTTGTTGTTGTCCACCCGACATTGTATCGGGAAGAGAGTCCATATGTTCGCCCAGTCCGGCCCATTCCAGAAGTTCATGCACATTATTCCGTATTTCTTTTTCGGGCTTTCCCTGTATACGCAGGGGAAGGGCCACATTGTCAAAGGCCGAGAGGTGCGGTAACAGACGGAAGTCCTGAAACACGACACCGATTCTCTGGCGGATAGAAGATAGTTGCTCCCGTTTCAGTGCGTTAACGTTCTGGTCGAACATGGTGATTAATCCCCGCGTCGGACGACGTCCGAGATACATGAGTCTCATGAGGGATGTCTTGCCCGCCCCGCTGGGCCCGCTCAAAAAATGAAATGAACCCGGTTCCAGCGTAAAGCTGATATCGCTCAGGACTTCCGGTCCGATTCCGTACCGTAGTCCAACATGTTCGAATCTGATCATTCGACGGAAACCTCTTCCGGTTCGATTTGTTTGAACAGAATATAAAGGATAGCTTGGACTTTATGATAGGGGTTTTCGATGGGCTCGGCTATTTTTAACGCCTCGTCATAAAAGGCCCGGTCGGCAAAGATTTTGGAGACAATGCGGTGAGCCTTGTTCCGAAAGGCTAAATTGCTAATGGCGGCCAGGCTGATCCGGGCCGCATTTAAATCGCCGTGTTCGGCCTGGATTTCTGCCGTTTCGCCAAAAGCTTTGTGCCGCAAAGCATCGTTTTCCATGCGGCCTGCTGTTTTCATGGCGCCGTCATTATCACCGGCAAAGGCTTGTGCCATGGCAATATATGTAAGAGCAATGGCGTGAGAGGGCGGATGCGTTATTTTTTCCGCTTCGGCAGCTAGTTGTGAAAAAAGAGCATCGTACTCTTCTTTTGTTAGAGCATTTTCTGCGGCGGCCATGCCGATTCCCCGGATGGTCATGGCTTTTGTATCCGGTTTTTCAATTTTTTGGATGAGGGTTATGGCTTTGGCTGTGTCCTTTTCTTTTGCGAGCAGCTTTGCCAGTTCTCGATAGGTCTTGTCCTTTCGGTCTTGTGCGTCAATCTCCGCCGTAGCCTTTTCCAGCATGGCAAAGAGGCATGTTTTATCGTGGGCAGAGCAAGCGTGTTTCTCTTGTGCTGTAGCCGGAGAAAACTGAAGAACGAGGAGAATTGATGTTATGATCATAAAAAGCTTCATAGCACTACCTTGCTGAATGTGGCTCGACTCTATAATTTATAAAGGTAAGAATGAATTTTTGGAATGATGATGTGGCCTGTTTATGATTCTAACCTGTGATAACTGCCAGACGCGCTATCTTGTGCCCTCTCATGCAGTGGGTCCTGACGGGCGTACAGTGCGCTGTTCGCACTGTAGTCATGAATGGTATCAGGATGTGGAAGACGATGCCGCTTTTGCTGAGGAGCCGGAAGATCTGGAGCCTATTCCCGAATCGGTCAAGCCTGTTCCCGAAGGTTCGTCAGTTCCCGTCATTCCCGGTGACATCCAAAATGAAGGCATAAAATTAAATCCTGACGTGATGGGCTATGCGGCGGCGGCTTGCGTGTTTTTCCTTGTTCTCGGAGCGCTTTTTGCTTTCCGTGTTTCTGTTGTTCATATCTGGCCGGCGAGTGCCGCTCTTTACCAGATAGCAGGTCTGGACCCCGGCCTTCCGGGAGAAGGACTCCTGTTTGAGGAAGTCAGGGCTGTGGCGGGTGTTAATGAACACGGTGCGAATATCCTGAATGTAGACGGGCAGATTGTGAATTTGGCAGATAAAGCGATTGCTTTGCCGCCTATTCAGGCTTCCCTGCGTTTGCCCGGTGGTGACATCTTTGATAGCTGGCTGGTTCATCCGGCGGCAGACCACATGGAACCGCATGCAGAGCTGTCTTTTCGGACTTCTTATCCCGAAGTGCCCGGCGACGTGAAGGAAATTAACCTCCGTTTTGTGCCGGAGCGCTAAAAGGAGCGCTAAAACTGTTTCATCAAACGCCGGAAATAGTCCAGTTCATAATCGGGGCGGTTGAGTTCGCCTGAGCGTTTTCTCAGGAGGTTCAGGATTTCCTTGACCCTTTTTCGTTCCGTTTCGTCCGGTATTTTTATTTGGGAGCCGGGTAAAAGGGATGGACCGTTTCCTTCGCTTAAGGGGCGCCCCAGAGGATCGAGCGGTCCCATACCAAAGGCCATGCTGGTCATTTGTTTCATCATGGCCGTTACTTTCTGGCTCAGGTCTTCCATGGCTTCTTTGAGATATTTTATAGCCTGTTCCTGATGGGGAAGAGACAAATCAGGCCGGTTTTCACCGAGTTGTGCGGCGGAGTTTCGCATTTCCTGCTCGGCAAGCTGCATGTTTTCAGGAATTTCGTTTAATTGCTCATCAGCTTCCAGCATTAATTGTCCCAGTATATAGCGCAGGGCATCCTGTTCGACTTTGTTGGCCTGCGTGTCGATGGCCGGTGGCTTTACTTTGCCTTTTTCTTTGATGGTGCTTTGTGGCGGCGGCGGCATATCGCCTTCTTCCCATTTTTCGGAAAAATCACCTTCAAAGGGTAGGAACTCGGCATAGCTTTGTGGCCGCTCTTTTTTTATTTTGTCGGCTTGGATGATGGTTTGGTCCAGCAATTCCTGCTGTTTTTCGATCAGTTCCTGTAGTTTATTAATGCCTTCCATCATGAATTTCATGTCCGGCGGCATTTCCATGCTCATGGCCGGATCAAGGCTGTCCATAAATTGTTGTAGCTGGGAAAGCAGTTGCCGGGCAGAATCACGATTGCCGGACAAGGCCTCGGAATGCAGCTGATTCATAAAAGCGGTCAGTTCTTCCGGATCAAGGGTATTGGCAAACATTTCGGGCGGGAATGACGGCGCATGGCCGTCCTCTGCCATACGTTTTTGGAGTTCCTTATATATTTCCCGGAAATAATCGGTCATAGCGTCCTGCATTTCATCCACAGCAGCGGTTATTTCTGCGGCTGTGGCTTCCGGGTCGTTTAAAACCTGTTCAAGATTTTGACGGGCATTGCGCAGGTTACGGGCGGCCAGAACAAGATTTCCTTCTTCAATATGCAGGGCTGTATCCCAGAGCTGCGAGATGACGGCCTGTATCGATTCAGTTGTGGGGTTGATGGACAAGCGGGAAGAGGCGCTGCGAATGGATAAAAAGACAACAATATCGTGTTGAAATTGATGAGGTTCTGCCAGCAATTTTTCCAGTGCAAAGGCCACACCGGTGGCAGCTTCTTTTCGTTCCCAGGTCAGACGTTTTCGCATTTCAATCAGAGTTTTGGCTATGGGGTGGTAGAAACTGCGTTCCGGCAGCGTCATATGCAGAGGGGGCATTTGTGTTGTTTGATTTAAATGGTCTTTGACCTCAATGGTAATAATAGCAGGAAGTCCGGCCCATGAATGCCAGGTCAGATCATAAACCGGATCAAGGTCGAGAGGTAAATGAGCCGGGCTCATAACGGCGCGTATCTCTTTAACGGGCTGCCCCAAGGGGGCCTCTTCCACTATCGGGTCAAGGGTTACCCGCAAGGTCATATCGGTAACGCCGTAATCATCTTCAACAGTCAGAGGAAGTTGTAACGGGCCTTTTGGCAATGTTTCAGGCTCTTTTCTTAAGGTGATCTTTGGCGGCGTATCTTCTATGTAGTCAAAAGGGATGCGGGCGCGGGGGAAGGCCAGCTGGCGGATTATAATGTCTTTATTGTCGGAAGGCATGATAGTCGTTTCCGCGGCCCATCCTTTTTCACCTGTTCGTTCCATGGGAATATCCACGGTGTCTATGACAAGATGAGGCTGGCCCAGTCCGTTATTGACTCGTGTTTTTAGAACACTGCCTGACGGAATTTCTATGCGTTTTTTGTAACGGCCTGTTCCCTGTAACGTTATGGGTGCTATGCCGGTATATTCGGGGGGTGTAATCCACAGAGCAATATTATCTGCTTTTTTTTCCGGTCCGTGGATAGAGAAGGGAAAGAGTCCGAACGTTATTCTTTCCTGCCAGCGAGGACCGGCGGCCCCGAGGCCAATGACAAATAGAAGAACGGCCAGTATACGGAGTGCGGCGGGGTCCTTTTTTGCCATGACAGGCCGGGGCCGGGGAAGGCGCAGACGAGATAAGGCGCTCAGGGCCATGATTTGCCGTTTTTTCCAAAGCCGTTCTGTGGATTCTTTTTGTGGATTGGATAATGTGTCTTTTAAAGCGGCAAGCGGTCTGTGAAGGAGGTTGCTGTCCTGTTCAAGACGGCGGTCAACGGTCTCTTTTTTAGGCCAGTGAAAGGATGATACGCCCTGCCGTCCCCATACAACAAGGCCAGTCAGGAAGAGTATAAAAAATAAACCGGGCCCCATGGTTGTGAAAAGAAACGGAATACGAAGCAGCCAGAGTGCAGCAAAAAACATGACCCAGAAAATTGTGCGCCAGAAACAAGCCGTTAGGCGTTCGGCTGTTATTACAAGGGCTGTAAAGCAGCGCTGAACCTGAAGCTTTTTACTGTTCGGGGAATGAGGCATGCTTAAAACTGCACAGGGTCTGTTTTTGTGTCCGGGTAAGTGTGTGGGAATTCCTGACTGTCAGAACCCGCAGGCGGTTCGACGGACGAGGGTTTGACGCCGCATCCGGTGAGCGGCATGGACAAAAACAGGACAAGTGCTATACAGGTGAGGATGAGTCTGAACATGGATTCCATTTTTGCATATTTTTTTTGCTAAGGAAATAGAGAGAAACAGTATGAGCGACGTCAAAAAGGAAAAAAGGGTCTTTTTTTGCCTCGTTATGGCTTTTTTTGTAGTTTTTGGTTTTTTTCATTCTTTTCAAGGGCGCGTTGCGCGGGCAGATACAGAATCTTTGGCGACAGAGTCTTTTCTGAAAGAATTTGTTTCTGCGGAGAAGTACAGCGATCCGCAACCCTTTCCTTCCATGGTATTCTATGATTTTGATGACAAAAAGCATGATGAGGGGATTCTCTCTGACGGTCGCTATCTTCTGGTGAATTTTTGGGCGGTGTGGTGTCCGCAATGTATTATTGAGTTGCCTTCTTTGCAAAAACTAAAAGAATTACGGGGAGGAACAAAATTCGATGTTGTTTTTGTATCGATGGATTTTCCTCATAATGCTGCGTTTTTAAAGGATAGTATGAAGCAATTTAAGGTTCCTGATATTGACACCTATTACCTGCAAGATACCGGTATTTGGAATAAATTACCCCTGAATACTGTACCTGTGAGTTTTCTAGTGGGCCCGGCGGGCCGAATCCTTTATATATTTACAGGTGACACAGATTGGGCATCGCCCGGGTCTTTAGCTTTTATTGACACTATTTTGGGACAATGACAGGATTATGCAGGAAAGAATAACCCCACAGAATGAACCGGGAGAAGCGTTTGCAAAAATAACGCAGGCACAGCTTGATGAAGCTGTGGTGATGCATAAGAGGTTTATGGATGGCCGGGTCGGAGGCAAGCGCGTCATATTGAAACGGCTCAATTTGTCAGGTTTGTCGTTGAAGGATCAGGATTTACGCCAGGCCGATTTTAGCGGCAGCACCATGGTTGATATGGACTTGTCCGGTGCCAACTTTAGGGAAGCCTCCCTTTACGCTTGCGATCTTAGCCATTCAAACCTGAATAAAACGGGATTTGTCCGGGCTGACTTGCGGGGCGCTAGAATTGAAAGCGCAGATTTGGCCGGTGCCGATCTTCACTCAGCCGATTTGCGCGCCGGTGGATTATCAACAAATGATGCCTATAGTGCCGGTCAGAATGTGAATTTCAAGGGTGCGAACCTCGCCGGGGCCAAGCTTTCGGGGACGCTGGCCAATAATGCTGATTTTTCTGATGCTATTATGTCCAAAGTCGACCTGACGGGCGCTGATTTGCGGGGCGCGCGTTTTGAAGGCGCTGACATGACCGAGGCCGAGATTAAAGGTGCTCAGCTGATTGGCGCCAATATGAAGTCGACGATCCTGACCGGTGTTGAACTGAAAGACATCAAAAACAGCGGCGTGGATATTACAGGCTCCATTACGGATGAAAATACGGGTAAGCAGTTGTCTGAGTTAGGTCAGCCGCTGGCCAAACTGATTAAAGAACATAGAAATTGGGTTGCAACAGTTGGTAAAGAGGGCGCTCAGCTTGACCTTAGCGGTTATGATTTGCGCGTTTTACTGTCTTTGGCCGGGGAGAAACTGACGGCATTAAGGGCCGTGGAGGCCAGATGGTGCGGAATGGATCTGACAGATATACAGCTACAGAGCGCGTCTCTGGATGGTTCGGATTTTCGGAGTTGTTTTTTACGCGGTGCTGATTTCAGGGCAACAAGCTTAAAAGACGCCCGGTTTAGCCATGCTGATTTGCGTCAGGCTGACTTTAGCCCGCTCTATTTTGAGGCCAAGGGTGAAAAACGGGCAACATCGTGTGACTTGTCCGGCGTTAATATGCGTTATGCGAATTGTACGGGGGCGAGCATGCGTAAAGCATCGTTTCTGAATTCTGATCTGGCTTATGCCGATTTCTCAGGGGCCGATTTGCGCGATTCTGATTTTACGGGAGCGAACATCGAAAGTGCAAAGTTCGAGGGTGCGAATATTGAGAACACAAAATTCGACGATGTCCCGGAAGTTTAAGTCCTAAATCTTGCCTTTGAGCTCCGGCTGTTCCTTATTATACGGTCATCATTCCCAGTATAAAAAATATGACGGCCAGCCCCTGTAGCATGACCCGGGCCTGCATGAGCTTGTTACTGTATTTTTTGTTTGTCTCTCCGCCTTTTGCCATCACTGTGACTCCTGCGATCAGGGTACCTAATACGGCAAGTACTGTGGCCGCCGACAGGATAAAAAATATAGAGTTCATATTATTTCTCCGCTGTTATGAAGTAGTTGACGCTCATATCCTTATCTGATAGATGAAATTCACCAGATAGTGGGTTGAAAACATAGCCCTTTATGTCTTTTGCTGTGCATCCGGCATTACGGATTTCCCGGCTCATTTCAGACGGCCGTATAAATTTTTTCCAGTCATGGGTGCCGCGTGGAACCCAACGCAGGATATTTTCCGCAGCAATAATGCCAAGAATGTAGGATTTGGTTGTTCTATTCAGGGTGGAGAAAATTAATAACCCACCGGGGCGGCAGAGGGCAGCGCAGCTTTTTACAAAACCTTCCAGATCGGCGACATGTTCGACGATTTCAATGGCCAGAACGACATCAAACCCTCCATTTGGAATGGTCTTGGCCTGAATATCTTCCGCGGTTGTGGCTTGGTATTCAATAGACATGCCTGTTTTCTGGCTGTGTTCATGCGCGATGGCAATGGCATTTGTGTCGGCGTCTATGCCTGTCACAGAGGCGCCCATCCGTGCCATCGGCTCACAGATCAGTCCGCCGCCGCAGCCGACATCCAGTATCTTCAGGCCAGTAAGGGGATTTAAATTAGTCACATCACGGTCAAAATGTTGCCCGATTTGGTCACGAATATAGCGAAGTCGTAGGGGATTAAGGCGGTGTAGGATGGCAAAGGGGCCGCTTTCATCCCACCATTGGGAGGAATCTTTTGCAAAATGTTCGATTTCTTCTGGATTTACGCTTGTTCTCATGCCTTATACTTAACGCCAGGATAGAGGAAATGACAAGATTAGTTTTAAAATTCGGTGGTACGTCTCTGGCCGGGATTGCAGAGCTTGAGAATGCGGCTAACAAAGTGGCGCTTGAGCGGGAGCGCGGCCATAGTGTGGCTGTGGTTGTGTCCGCAATGGCCGGTGCGACTAATGATCTGGTGGAGCATTGCCGTTCTGTCAGTCCTTTGCATGATGCGCGGGAATATGATGCCGTTGTATCCAGCGGTGAGAACGTGACATCGGGATTGATGGCGCTTGCCCTGCAAAAGAGAGGCATAGCGGCGCGTTCGTGGCAGGGGTGGCAGTTGCCGATTTCATGTTCTGATGTTCATGGCCGGGCCCGGATTCTCGGGATTGAAACAAAAGAAATGGAATCGCGTCTTGATGAAGGGGAGGTCGCTGTGCTTGCCGGTTTTCAGGGGCTGACATCCCGTAACCGTCTGGCAACGTTGGGCCGTGGCGGTTCCGATACAACGGCAGTGGCGTTGGCAGCGGGTTTGGGTGCGGAGCGCTGTGATATTTATACGGATGTGGCGGGGATTTACACGACTGACCCGCGTCTTGTACCGCAGGCCCGGAAGCTGGATAGGATTTCTTACGAAGAAATGATTGAAATTGCATCGATGGGCGCAAAGGTATTGCAAACGCGTGCGGTTGAAATGGCGATGAAAAAGAGAGTGCCGATTCAGGTGCTGTCTTCGTTTGGGGTTTTACCGGGTAGTGATTTGCCGGGAACGCTCGTGACAGGAGAGGAGAATATTATGGAGCAGGAAGTTGTTAGCGGCATTACATACAGCAAGGATGAAGCGAAAATTACGCTGGTCGGGGTGCCGGACATGCCCGGATTTGCGGCCCGGATTTTTGGACCCTTGGCGGAGGCCGGAATTAATGTGGATATGATTGTTCAGAATATATCGCAGGATGGTACTTCGACAGATGTGACTTTTACCCTGTCCCGGAGTGATGCATCGCGGACCGTAGAAGTGCTGCGGCAAACACCGGAGTTAACGGAGACTGAAATACGATTGAATGAAGACGTTGTGAAAGTCTCTGTGGTGGGAATCGGTATGCGCAGCCATCCCGGGGTGGCTCAGACGATGTTTGCAACACTCGCGGATAAAGGAATTAACATACAGGTCATTTCAACATCCGAGATTAAAATCAGTGTTTTGATTGCGACTGAATATGCCGAATTGGCCGTACGATCGTTGCATGTTGCATATGGGCTGGAACAATAAGTAAATTTATTCTAGTGTCGGAATCATGAATAAACAGGTGATGGAAGAATTTGATCCCAGACAGGACTGGGAACATTATACTGATATGCCGGTAGGAGAAGTCCTGCGGCGGACCCGTATCTATTACGGACAGAGTATCGAGGATGTTTCGGCCGTGTTACGAATTCGTGTCAGCCAACTGGCTGCTCTGGAAGAGGGCCGAATCGATTTGCTGCCCGGCCGGGTTTATGCCATCGGATTTGTCAGGGCTTATGCCGAATATTTGCGTCTGGATGCCGACAAAGTTGTTCATTTGTTCAAAACGCAGTCAGTAGGGACAGGTAACCGGCCTGCACTTCATTTTCCTGTGCCTGCCTCGGAAAGCAAATCGCCGAATGCCTATATTCTGGCTTCTTCCTTTATCGCTTTGGTTGTCGTTGTTCTGACCTTTTCCTTGTGGAGTGGCCGGGATCAGAAACAGGATGAGATTATTCCCGTTGTTCCTGTCCTTCTGGACGCTGAAGTGGCCGCATGGCAGGCTGATATGCCGCTGGAGGCGGCTTTTCTGGCCAGTATAGAAACGGCAGCCGGGACCGAAGGTCCGGAAATTCTGGCCGCACTGAAGGAGCCGGAGAGTCGCATTGTTATCAATGTTGTGGGTAATTCTTGGGTCGAGATCAGAGATGTGGAAGGGAAAGTCGTTCTTTCCCGTATTTTAAAAGCAGGCGATCGTTATCTTGTTCCTCCGGCACCGGGGCATGTTCTTGATACGGGTAATGTCGGGGCTTTGGAGTTTCTTGTGGATGGAACTCCTGTTTCAAAACTGGGGGAGTCGGGCGATATCCGTCGTGGGGTCAAGCTTGATCCTGACTTGTTTGTAAAGTCGGATACGCCGGACACTATTGCTTCCGAAAATATTGTTTCTCATGAACCGTGATCACACACATATTCGCCCGTGGCGGCAGGTAGAACGTCGTAAATCCCGGAAAGTGATGGTCGGTAACGTTCCTGTGGGCGGTGATGCGCCGATAACGGTACAGTCCATGACGAATACCCTGACAAAGGATGCGCAGGCGACGATTGCCCAGATTAAGGCAATGGAAGAGGCGGGAGTCGATATTGTGCGCGTTTCCTGCCCGGATGAGGAGTCGAGTGCGGCGTTAAAAGAAATTGTGCCGGCTGTATCCGTACCGGTTGTTGCCGATATTCATTTTCATTATAAGCGCGCGATTGAGGCGGCGGAAAACGGTGCGGCCTGCCTACGGATTAATCCCGGCAATATCGGTTCTGATGAGCGGGTGCGGGAGGTCGTGCAGGCGGCGAAGGATCACGGTTGCTCGATGCGGATCGGGGTGAATGCCGGGTCGCTGGAAAAGGATTTGCTGGAGAAATATGCCGAGCCTTGCCCCGAAGCGATGGTGGAAAGCGCGCAGCGCCATATTCGGATACTGGAAGATCACGACTTTTTTGATTTCAAAATTTCCTGCAAGGCCTCGGATGTCTTTTTGGCCGTGGCGGCGTATCAGCAGCTCGCAGATGTTTGCGATTATCCTTTGCATGTCGGCGTAACGGAGGCGGGGGGCTTGCGTACGGGAACGGTGAAATCGGCCATCGGTATGGGGAATCTGCTCTGGGCCGGGATTGGCGATACAATTCGTGTGTCTTTATCTGCCGATCCGGTAGAAGAAGTCAAAGCCGGGTTTGAAATTTTAAAAGCGTTGGGGTTGCGGCATCGCGGGGTGAATGTGATTTCATGTCCGTCCTGCGCCCGGCAACAATTTAATGTGATTGAAACCGTGCAATTGCTAGAAGAACGGTTGGCTCATATTACGACGCCGATGACATTGTCGATTATCGGCTGTGTCGTCAACGGTCCCGGCGAAGCGCTGATGACGGATATTGGCCTGACCGGCGGCGGCAACGGCACACATCAAATCTATCTTGGTGGCGATAAGGCCCACCGTCTCAAGGAAGGCGATGAGTCCGTTGTTGACCATATCGTGAAGATGGTTGAGGAAAAGGCCGCGGAGATTGAACTTAAAAATGCGGCGTGAATGTTTTGCAAGCTTTTTGTTGCTCTAAAAAGCGAGGCAGGGCTATATAATACTCATGTCCCTTCAATCGAAATTAGCACCTGTCAAAACACGCCATGAAGAACTCGCCGCCCTGATGTCCGTAGGGGCTTTGAGCGGGGAAGACTTCACGAAGCTGTCTTGTGAATATGCGGAGCTTTCTCCGGTCGTTGAAGTCTTTGACGATTACAGCGCGGCTTTGCAGGAAAAAGAAGATTTGCAGGAGATGCTTGCCGACCCGGAAATGAAAGATATGGCGGCTGAGGAAATGCGGGCGCTGGATAAGAAAATCCCGCTGTTGGAAGACAAAATCAAACGGGCGTTGATTCCTAAAGATACTGCCGATACCAAAAATGCCATTCTGGAGATTCGGGCCGGAACGGGCGGGGATGAAGCGGCTTTGTTCGCCGGTGACCTGTTTGGCATGTATAAGGGCTATGCCGCGCAGCAGGGCTGGAAAATGGAAGTGGTCTCAATCTCAGACGGCGAAAAGGGTGGCTATAAGGAGATTGTTGCTGAAATAAGCGGTAATAATGTGTTTTCGCGCCTGAAATTTGAATCCGGGGCGCATCGGGTGCAGCGCGTGCCCAAGACTGAATCGCAGGGGCGGGTACATACTTCGGCGGCGACGGTGGCGGTCTTGCCGGAGGCTGAAGATGTCGATATCGAGATTGATGAGAAGGATTTACGCGTTGATACGTACCGGGCGCAGGGTGCGGGCGGGCAGCATATAAACAAGACGGATAGTGCCGTGCGCCTGACGCATATGCCCACAGGTGTGGTCGTGGAAATGCAGGATGAACGTTCTCAGCACAAGAACAGGGCCAAGGCGATGAAAATTCTGCGGACGCGCCTTTATGATGCGCAGCGCCAGAAGCTGGATGCCGAACGTTCGGCAGATCGGAAGTCGCAAGTCGGGTCCGGTGATCGTTCCGAGCGCATTCGCACCTATAACTTTCCGCAGGGACGGGTGAGTGACCATCGCATTAACCTGACGCTCTATAAGCTGGAAGAGGTCTTGTGTGGTGAGGCTCTGGATGAAGTTGTGGAACAGCTTATTGCCGAAGATCAGGCGGAGAAGCTGGCCGATCTGGATTTTTAAGGTTTTTTAGGCATCATAAAAAACAACAAGGAGAAGGGCGTATGCAAAAGAAAAAGAAAAAGACAGAATCAGTTTTAAGCCGGTTCATTATGGCCTTTATTGCCGTCATGTTTCTGTGCCTGTTCTTTTATTTGTTGGGTGGGGCGGAGATTCCTGACGAGATTACTTTTAAACGTTTGAGATAAAGGTCGAAGTCCGTCATGCTTCTGGCGTCTGGTTTTGTATCCTGTTGAAAAATAATGTATGACTGGAGCTGTTAATGATGTGTTTTATAGGGGCTATGTCGCAAAAAAATTCGAGTATCGCAGAATGGATAAATTAACGCCTTTCATGGATGTTTTGCTTAAGCGTATGAGCACGAAGCAGATCAAAAAGGCGGAAAATCTTGCGAATGAGTGGCTTGAGGAAAGCAAAATTCTGAAAGCAGAGAAAATGAAAAATATGCTGAGGGAAATACGTTGAGCCGTTTCAAGTAAGATGATGTTACAAAATTTTTATCAGCGAACAAGAGAGACGTTGAAAGCGGCCGGGATTGATAGTGCTGATCTGGAGGTGCGGCTGTTTATTAAGGACGTGCTGGGTATAACAGATACAGATATCCTCGCCGGACCGGAGCGCCCGGTTTCAGAAAAAGAATCGCAAAAAATTGAATTGATGGTGCAAAGGCGTCTTAAGGGAGAGCCGGTATTCCGGATTCTGGGAGAACGGGAATTCTGGGGGCTGCCGTTTAAAGTGACGCCGGATACACTTGATCCCAGGCCGGATACGGAAACTCTTGTAGAGGCGGCGTTAAAGAGATTTAAAACGATGCCTCCTAAAATGATTCTCGATTTGGGTACTGGTACGGGCTGTATTTTGATCTCTCTATTGCATGAGTGGCCTGAATCGCAGGGGTTTGCTGTTGATATTTCAGAAAAAGCACTGCTTGTGGCGCAGGAAAATGCGGAACGGCACGGTGTGGCAGACCGCATTCGCTTCATTCAGGGCGATTGGCAGGGGGATTGGAGTGCGGCGCTAAACGACTCATTTGATCTTATTGTCTCGAATCCGCCCTATATTCCATCCGGCGATATCCCGAATCTGGAATCAGAAGTGAAGAATCACGACCCGATTCAGGCATTGGATGGAGGAAAGGATGGTTTTCAGGCCTATGAAAAAATTATTTCGCAACTTTCTTCCCTGTTAAAGAGAGGGGGGGCCGTCTTTTTAGAGGTCGGTTTTAATCAAGGCGAAAATGTGGCACGACTCGCGGCAGACTCTTGCCTCTCTGTAGAAGGCGTACACCCTGATCTAGCAGGGATTCCGCGGGTTGTGGAAATATCTCTTGGGGAAAACTAAGTTTTTTTTAACGAGCGCGCTTGATCGATTCCGAGTCGTGACGATAGATTGCAGTTATTCGAGAATGCTTTGGCCGAGAGGTATTCTTCTGAAACACAGAAAAAGGATATTGTGTTTCGGAACAGGTCTGGCCATGTGTACGTGAATCGGTTATGATGTACGTGTGCCTAACATTTTGATTCTATTAGCAGGTGAAAAAAATATGAGACACGAAACAACAGGAAGACGATCCAGAAACCGCAGTAATAATGGTCGTGGCGGCAATGGTAATGGGCATAGGAACAACCAGAATCGCGTTCATGTTTTTGATAGTAATGGACCGGATGTACGTATTCGCGGTACAGCGAAACAGGTTCACGAGAAATATGTTGCCCTATCACAGGATGCCTCTGCTGTCGGAGCCTCTGTTTTGGCTGAGAGCTATTTCCAGCATGCCGAACATTACCAGCGTGTTATCAATGGATGGCAGGATGTTCTGGATGGAAAAGTTCCTTTGGATACTCAGGTTAGCCAGAAAGAAATTGCTGTTGATTCGATCGTGGATAAGGATGAGGATCTGTCTTTGCCTGCTAGCATTGTGGCGCCCGCTAAAACGGAGAAGGTGGATTCCGACGCAAAACTCGAAGACGCCTGATTTTTTATATTATTGTTTCGTATTTTTATTCTAAAAAGGCAGGGTTTCCTGCCTTTTTTTATGGCCTGGGATGTTCGTATTGCTCCTCCTTATTTGATAAAAACTGATCCATTTTCTATTGCTATTCGTATTACCTTAAAAGAGTGGCTGGTTTTTGATATAATGTATCTATGAGCTGTTGAGAGGAAAGATCTATGGATTTTGAACGTTTTACCGAAAAATCGCGGGGCTTTTTACAAAAGGCGCAGACTTTGGCTATGCGCTCCGATCATCAGTCTCTTGAGCCGGAGCACTTCCTGCGCGTCATGCTGGATGATGAGGACGGCCTCATTAAAAAATTGATACAGGCGGCAGGCGGAGATCTGGATCGCCTTACTCATGATGTTGAAGGCTTCTTATCCAAAATACCGGAGGTTAAAGGACCGGGTGCCGGGCAACTGCGTATTTCATCTGATCTTGCAAAAATACTTGATAACGCCTTGAATTTAGCTGAAAAATCAGGTGATAAATTTGTAACAGGTGAGCGTATTCTTCAGGCTATGAGCATGGCAAAAGCCTCCGATGTGGAAGGGGTTTTGCAAGATGCGGGAATGACACCGGCTTCTCTGAATCAAGCCATTAACGATATGCGCAAAGGCCGCACAGCGGATACGGCAACAGCAGAAGGGCAGTTTGAAGCATTGTCACGTTATGCGCGTGATCTGACAGAAATAGCGCGGGAGGGGAAGCTTGATCCTGTGATTGGCCGGGATGAGGAGATTCGGCGCGCTATGCAGGTTTTATCCCGCCGTACCAAAAATAATCCGGTTTTGATTGGGGAGCCGGGCGTAGGAAAAACAGCTATTATTGAAGGGCTGGCTTTGCGTATCGTAAAAGGGGATGTGCCGGAAAGTCTTAAGAACAAGCGACTTATGGCTCTTGATCTGGGTTCTCTGATTGCGGGAGCAAAGTTTCGCGGTGAATTTGAAGAACGTTTGAAAGCTGTTCTTGATGAAATTCAGGCGGCTGCCGGAGAGGTTATTCTGTTTCTGGATGAGCTTCATACGCTGGTAGGGGCCGGGAAGGCCGATGGTGCTATGGATGCCTCGAATATGCTGAAGCCGCCTTTGGCGCGTGGTGAACTTCACATGATTGGTGCGACGACTCTGGATGAATATCGTAAACATATTGAAAAAGATGCGGCTCTGGCGCGGCGGTTTCAAACAATTTTTGTTGCTGAGCCAACGGTGGAGGATACGATTTCCATTCTGCGCGGCCTGAAAGAGAAATATGAAATGCATCACGGGGTGCGAATTACGGATAGCGCGATTGTTTCGGCTGCGACCTTGTCGAACCGCTATATTACAGATCGTTTTTTGCCTGACAAAGCGATCGACCTGATGGACGAAGCGTCTTCTCGTTTGCGGATGCAGGTCGATTCTAAGCCTGAGGAAATTGATGAGCTTGATCGTCGGATTATGCAGCTTAAGATCGAACGGGAAGCTCTAAAAAAGGAAAAAGACAAGGATTCCAAGGAGCGATTGAAGAAACTTGAAGAAGAACTTAAGGGTCTGGAGTCGCAATCTGCGGATTTGACAGGGCAATGGCAGGCCGAGAAAGAGAAGCTTAATGTTGGGCAGAAATTAACGGAAGCGTTAGATAAGGCCCGCATTGAGCTGGAGCAGGTCGAACGTGAAGGTAACTGGGCGCGGGCCGGGGAAATCAAATACGGCACTATTCCTGATCTGGAGCAAAAACTGGAGAAGGCCGCTGATGTTGTGGGTGAAAACCTGATTAATGAAGAGGTAACGGCAGATGATATTGCCGGTGTTATCAGCCGCTGGACTGGTATCCCGATCGATAAGATGCTGGAGGGCGAACGCGAAAAGCTTCTTGAAATGGAAGAGAAGCTCAAGCAACGTGTGGTCGGGCAGGATGATGCGGTGCATGCTGTGTCTAATGCCGTGCGGCGTTCCCGCGCCGGGTTGCAATCACCGAACCGGCCTATCGGCTCTTTTATGTTTCTGGGACCGACGGGCGTTGGGAAGACCGAATTGACCAAGGCACTGGCCGCGTTTTTGTTTGATGATGACTCGGCTATGGTGCGGCTTGATATGTCGGAATATATGGAGAAGCACTCCGTGGCCCGCATGATCGGTGCGCCGCCGGGTTATGTCGGTTATGAAGAAGGCGGGGCCCTGACGGAAGCTGTGCGCCGCCGCCCGTATCAGGCTATTTTATTCGATGAAATTGAAAAAGCGCATCCGGATGTCTTTAATGTGCTGCTTCAGGTTCTGGATGATGGCCGTTTAACAGACGGGCAGGGTCGTACGGTTGATTTTAGTAATAGCGTCCTGATTATGACGTCCAATGCCGGATCAGAGCATTTGGTGAATTTGAAAGAAGGTGAGGATGTTGAGAGCGCCCGTGATTCTGTTATGGCAGAGGTGCGCTCTTCTTTCCGGCCTGAATTTCTGAATCGTCTGGATGAAATCCTGTTGTTCCGCCGTTTGGGACGGGAGCAAATGGCCGGAATCGTCGATATTCAGCTTTCTTATCTCCATAACCTTCTGGAAGATAAGCGCATTGGCCTTGAACTGGATGAAAAGGCCAAAGCATGGCTTGCCGATCAGGGTTATGACCCGGCTTATGGTGCCCGGCCCTTAAAACGCGTGATCCAGACCCATCTTCAGAATCACATGGCTGAGCTTATTTTGCGGGGTGATATAGCGGAAGGTACTCTGGTTCAGGTCAGTGTTAAAGATGATGCGCTGGACTTTCAGGTGACAGATCAAAAGAAGGACTCCTCTGCAAAAGAGAAGAAAGACCGCTCTGTGGCCTGATTTTATTTTGCGCCTTAATCCGTTTCCTTTGGATAAGAAGTTTGTCTGGAATGGACAGGCTGTGTGATTTCCGCTATTTCTAGTACAGGTGTTTTTTGAATTTTCAGCCCGTATTGGGGACGTTGCCTATGATCCGATTTTTGTCAATTCTATGTGTTACGATTCTTTTGGCTTCGTGTTCAAGGGTCATGGACGGTTCGACACAGGAAATTATGATTGAAACGCCGGGAACGGCAGGTGCTTTGTGTTTTCTGGAACGTCCGGGATACCGTATGAGAGTATGGGCACCGCAGACAATTCACCTTACAAAGAGCGGGGATGATCTGTCCGTACATTGTATTGCTCCCGGTAACCGTGAGAAAACGATTGTTGTGGAGGCTGAAATATTAGACAGTTTTACATTGAATGTCCTCAATGGTGTTCTTCCCGGTGCTGCTGTGGATTATGAAACAGGGTCGATGTTCACATATCCTGAGACTGTAACCGTGGATTTCCGCGGAACAGCGCCTAAGGCCATGCCTTTACCGGATTACCAACTGATGCTGATGGAAAATCCGGCCATTATGAATATGGAGGAGTTTAGGCCCGGTGAATCGGCTCTTCAGAGAGACAGGCACGATGTGACACCGACTTTACAGCCTCGGAAAACAGACGGTGATGTGTTTCTTGAACCCGGCACGGGTGAAGGCAGCGCTCCTCTTTCTGAAACAACGTCGGAGTCTTCTTCATCGGAGTCTTCAGGGCAGTCCACGGCTGATTCCCTGACAGAGCAGGCAAACCCGTCTGTGTTCGGTGGCGGTACGCCGGTTATCAGTGGTCCGAACGCTTCATCCGGAAGTCTTTCCACCGGTTCTGTGTCAACGGGCGGAAACGGTGAGGGGCCTCTTATTATTTACCCTGTGCCGTAGGCCTTTTTGAGATTGGGCATGACCATCATCAACAAAACCAGTTTTTTGTGTGGCATAGGCGGCAGTGGTATGAGCGCGCTGGCCTATTTATTGTTGCAACAAGGGCACCGTGTTTGCGGGTCGGACCGCAGCCATGATTGCGGGGAAAGTCCGGAGAAGTTTTCACAGTTGGAAAAGAGCGGCGTTCATCTGTTTCCGCAAGACGGCTCCGGCCTGACGGCAGATGTTGATGAGCTAATTGTTTCCAGTGCTGTGGAGGATACCATTCCTGATGTTAAGTCCGCGCGGGCGCATCATGTGCCTATCCGTAAACGGGCAGACATTCTGGCCGGGCTATTTAACAAAGCAAAAATTGGTATAGGCGTTGGCGGCACAAGCGGGAAATCGACTGTAACCGGTATGGTATCTGTGATTTGCCATCGGGCCGGGGTGGACCCGATGGTGATGAATGGCGGCATCATGAATGATTTTGCCGGTGAGGATAGTTTAGGAAATGCTGTTGCCGGTGAGGGTGATGTTTTTGTAACCGAGCTTGATGAAAGTGATGGCTCGATTGCGCTGTTCAGGCCGGCAATTGCCATTTTGACCAATATTACGCTGGATCATAAATCCATGACAGAGCTGCGGGCGCTGTTCGGGGATTATGTTGCGGCGGCTACGCAGGGGGCTGTGATTAATTGCGATGATGAGGAAGCGGCAAAAATGCTGGAGATTCATCCGCAGACGGTGACGTACGGAATCGATAACCCGGAAGCTGATTTAAAAGCTGATATAAGCGGTGACGGCGTTGTGATCGTCAAGGACGGGATCAGAGGCGAACAGGCAAAGCTAACCCTGCGTGTGCCGGGGAAGCATAACATTTCCAATGCGCTGGCGGCTTTGGCGGCTGCCGGGTTGGCGGGTGTTCCCTTACAGGATGCGGTGCAGGCGCTGAACCATTTTACAGGGATCAGGCGGCGCTTTGATATCATAGGGACGGCGGCAGGCGTGACTGTGATTGATGATTTTGCGCATAACCCGGATAAGATTGCCGCGACCTTGGCGACGCTAAAGGAAGCTACAGGCCGCGTGATGGTGATTTTTCAGCCGCATGGCTTTGGCCCGACACGCATGATGAAGAATGAACTTGTTTCATCTTTTGTCGAAGGGCTGGGGGTGGATGATCTTTTGCTGATGCCGGAGATCTATTATGCCGGGGGTTCGGCGGCGAAGGATATTTCATCGCGTGATATTGTGGCGGCTGTGGACAATGCGGGGACGCGGGCGCTCTTTTTGGAAAGCCGGGCGGCGATACAGTCCTTTGTTCATCAGAATGCTGTGTCCGGTGACCGGATCATCGTAATGGGCGCGCGGGATGATACGTTACATGATTTTGCGGAGGATATTTTGTCCGGCTTTAAAGACAACAGGGCGATAGCCTGATTTTTTCTCTTGACTTTTCGCCGTCAATATAGGAATATAGTCCTTATCAACACCCCGGGTGCGTCTCGAGGGTGTTTTTTTTATGTATATAATAATTCCAAATAAAACAAAAAAGGACAATAAGCTATGGCACTTTTCAGTGGTTTTTCTGATTTCCTGAAGAAATCGGTTGGCAATAATATGGAGAATAAACCGGAGGACGTCCGCACGGCCAAGCGCAATCTCAGCGGACTTAGGTTGATGGATGAGGATGATGCGGCGGAGAACGACATTCTGACCCGTAAAATGGATGACTCGCTTAAGGGTTTTCAGCGCGCCGAAGGTTTGAAAGTTGACGGCGTGATGAAACCCGGCGGTGAAACAGAGCGTAAGATGTTCGAACGGCTGGCAAAACGCGACCCGGCCCCGGTTTTTGCGCTTAAAAGCCGGGCGGAGTCCCGCGCCGTAGAGGGCGATGATGACGCCGCAAATGACGGCGGCACGGTTGGTTTTGGTGGCAATGTGTCGGGCGTTTTGGAGCCTAAAAAACCGCGCGCGCAGACTGACCGGCTGACGGGTGAGAGCGGATCGGCGCGCCTTTTGGGTGGTGCAATAGAGGCTCTTTTGCAGCGAAAAGATCCGGTTTTGACCCCGCCGAAGCCGGAGAAGAAACCGATTCAGTTGGATGCTACAGTCCGCATGATCCGGCCGGAGGAATCCGTCGCGCGGACCGCAAGCCCTGTCAATACGGAGGCGCTGATTGAGCAGATCAAAGCACGGCAGGATGCGAATACCAAAAGCCTCGCCGAAACAGGAAGGATTGCGGAGAGAACAAGCGTGCTCACCGAAAAGAAAACACCGCCCAAACCTCGGAAAAAACCTGACTCGGCGTTAGAAAGCAAACCCGTGGAATTCGACGCCACAGGAAGGATGATGAGGCCGGATGCTGCTCCAGCTCCAGCCCCCACGCCGCTGCCGGAACGGAAGCCAGCTGTTTTACAAAACGCCAATGATGAAATGGCAACGGGTTTTATCAGAGAGCGTGAAGGTTTGGTTGAACACTTGTACAAAGATAATAAAGGTTTTATGACCGTTGGTGTCGGGCATCGTGTCACTAGTTTAGAGGAAGCAAAAAACCTACCACTTTATGTGCATGATAAAGATGACAACCCCGTGCGTCTTGCGACTGATGAAGAAGTGGATGAGGTTTTCAATCAGGTGCGGTCCATTGCTCATGGGCAGGGCGTTGCAGCTGAAAGATTTAGCCCTGAAGCTAATAAAAATATGAAAAATATTAGGTTACGTAAAAAGGACGTGAATCCTTTGCTAAAACGTGATTTGCGTATCCGGGCGCAGGAATTGCGCCGCAACTGGCCAGGATTTGACGATATGCCGGAAGAATTACAAATTGGTATGTTGGATGTACATTTTAATGTCGGTAATCTCACTCCCGGAAATTGGCCGAAGCTGCATGAAGCGATTAAAGCGAAAGACAAGGCTGGTATTATCCTTGAAATTCAAAGAGATACAGAAGATAAAGAGCGTAACAAAAAAGTGAAGGATTTACTCAAAAAAATGGATATTCGAAAATTACGCTAATCAAACTTGCTTTTGTCTATGGCCCGTAACCTGTGTGATGTTGATCCTGAAATACAAGGGTTTTGAGAGTGCAGGGTTTTAAGCCGATTCAAGATGGCTTGTTGATGCAAGATTGGATCAGCCCATTCATTCTCGCTGATTATACGGCAGTGGCCTCCCCAATAAAAAGCTGGATCAAAAACATCCGGATAAAATTCCGGGTAATGCATCCAGAAAAATGCAAATTTTGGCTCGCGCCATTCGCCATAGTAATCACCGTAATATGCTTTGTTTTTGAATAGGACAGCCACGCGCTCCGAATTGTAGACATGGAGAACTTTATACTGATACTCGTCAATTAGTTGATTTTCTTTGATATAAATATTGGTTATGGTGCCGTCGGGATTGACGGTCATGCGAAACTGGTTTTTTTCGTGAAGCCAGTACCCCAGAAATTCTTCGGGCATAGGCAAATAGCCGTTATCCTGCGTCTGCGTCGTGACGCAGGCGGTGAGGGTTACGCACAGCAGTATGACGGTGAGTAGTAATCTCATGCGCTGAGCCTATCCATAGAGTGCGGCGATATCAAGGTCTTCGACTGATCGAGAACCGTTAGCTATGTCTTGTAGCGGCTTTTCAAAAAGTGAAAGACAGAGCGCATGCCCGTGTCAGCGCCGCCTTTGGAACGACCGGGACGGCCAACGTCCTCCCAGGCATAGATATCTAGATGAAGCCAGTCGGTTTTGTTGTCGATAAATTCCTGAAGGAACAAGGCGGCATGGATTGTGTCGCCCGGCCCTGTGCCGACATTGATGATATCCGCGGAATCGCTGTTCAGTTTTTTGCGGTAGGGTTGCCAGAGCGGCAGGGCGCAGACGGGGTCTTCTGTTGCTGCCGAGGATTTTTCCACTTGCCCGGCCAGTTTTTCATTATTGGAGAGCAAGGCTACAATATCCGGGCCGAGCGTTGCCATTTTGGAGCCCGTCAGGGTAGCAAAATCAATGAGCAGGTCGATGTTTTCCTCACAGGCGAGCGTCAGGGCATCGGCCAAAACCAGTCGGCCTTCGGCATCCGTGTTGCCGACTTCAACACTCAGTCCCTTACGGCTTTTGACAATGTCGCGCGGACGGAAGGCTGCTCCGGATGTTGAGTTTTCGACAGCCGGTATTAAAACCCGCAGCCGGACGGGCAGGTTTTGACTCATAATCATCATAGCCAGCGCCAGAACGTGCGCCGCACCGCCCATATCCTTTTTCATGTTCAGCATGGGGCCGGAGGGTTTAAGATCCAGTCCGCCGGTATCAAAACACACACCCTTGCCAACAAGGGTCACTTTGGGGTGTTTCGGATTACCCCATTTCATATCAATGAGCCGGGGCGCACGGGGGCTTGAACTGCCCACCATATGCACCAGCGGGTATTGATCCTGCAAGGTTTTGCCGCTTACAATTTTGAGGGTGGCGTTATAGTCTTTGGCCAGCGCGGCGGCTGTTTTTTCCAGTTCGGAAGGCCCCATATCGTTGGCCGGAATATTGATCAGGTTGCGGATCAGACACACGGAATTAATGAGGGCCTGCACGTGGTTTTTATCAACATCACGGGGCCAGAGCAGTTTCGGTATTCCTCCATTATCGTTTTGTTTGTAGGCATTAAAGCGGTAACAAGCCCAGCCCCATCCTGTGCAGGCTTTGAAAATATTGTCCGTTCCCTTCAGGTCTAGCTCAAAAGCCATCTTTTTGAGGGCTGTTTCAGAGAGTTCTTTCGTGAGGGCGTCAACGGCACAGGAGAGGTCGTAATATTGGAGTGGATCATTGATGCCGACCAGAACTTGTTCAAGATCGCCCGCTTTGTCATAGATGAAAAGAACCTGACCCGGTTTTGCATCAAACGCATTTTGCCGGACCCTGTTTTTTATGGCGGCTGTTTGCTTGCGTTCCCATCCCTTGACGTTCTTTTCTTTCAGAGGGACGACTGAAACCGTTTGTTTTTTGCGGCTGTTCAGGAAAGGGGCCGGAAAAGCGAAAATGTCTTTTGTCATGGTTGTACTCCTAAATTTTTCTCAGGATAACAGACCCTATGGAGTAACCGGCGCCAAAAGAACAAATAATACCCAGATCTCCGGATTGCAGATCGTCTTTATGTTTGTGAAAAGCGATGATGGAACCGGCGGAACTTGTGTTCGCGTATTCATCCAGAATAACGGGGGCTTCATCATTGGCAGGTTCGCGGCCCATGACTTTTTTACCGATCATGTTGTTCATGTGGATGTTGGCCTGATGCAGCCAGAGGCGTTTAATATCTTCCGGGCGCAAATTGCTTTCTTTCATGTGGTCGATCATGAGTGAGGATACCAAAGGAATGACTTCTTTAAAGACTTTACGGCCTTCCTGAACGAACAGTTTATCGCGTGCGTTTACGCCATCGGGGGCTGTGCGGTTCAAAAATCCAAAATTATTGCGGATATTATTTGAAAATTTTGTTTTAAGTTTTGTGCCCAGAATTTCAAAGGCATGCGGGGCGGTCGTGGTTTCAACGCGTTCCAGAAGGGTGGCCGTGGCAACATCGCCGAAAATAAAGTGGCTGTCCCGGTCACAGAAATTCAAATGGCCGGAGCAAATTTCAGGGTTTACGACCAGAATGGAACGGGCGTTTCCTGCGCGGATCATATCCGCAGCAGCCTGAATACCGAAGGTGGCAGAGGAACAGGCCACATTCATATCAAAACCAAAACCGTCAATGCCGAGGGCTTCCTGTACTTCAATCGCAATGGCAGGATAGGCGCGTTGCGCGTTGGAGCAGGCTACAAGAACAGCGTCTACGTCCTGCGGCTTTTTACCCGCGGCGGCCAGAGCTTCTTTTGCGGCATGAACAGACATTTCAGCCAAAAGGGAGAGGTCTTCGTTCGGACGTTCAGGAATGAGCGGCATCATGATTTCCGGGTCGAGAATGCCGGATTTGTTGACGACATGCCGGGATCGAATGCCAGAGGCCTTGTAAATGAAGTCAGTGCTTGAGTGCTGTAAGGGCTCAATAGTGCCGTTTTCGATGTCAGCAGCATGGGTGCGGTTGAAACGGTCAACATAGGCGTTAAACGCCGTGACCAGTTCTTCGTTGCTGATGGAGTCAGGCGGTGTGTAAAGCCCGCTGCCGCTGATTACAATTCCTGTCATTTCTTTGTCCGGATACCTGACGTTAATTGGGGTTGGTTATACAACATGTTAAATATCACAATGTAAGGAAGCGTACAAATAGATCGGGTCCAACAATATTGGTCGGAAGGTTTTGTTTTTATGCTTTGTCTTTGTTTTGGTCTTGTGGCTTGTGGTGGCGGTGCCCCTAATGAAAAAACGATTAAGGCTGTTTATCAGGAAACCCTTACTAAAGAGATAGAAGATGCGATATCGGCGACGGCTGCCTGGACAGGAAGAAGAGCAGAAATGTCTTTGAGTCTTGATGAAGTGACGGTTGTTGATAAAATAAAAACTGATGATGGATCATGGAAAATGATTGTTGATATTACGATGACGACACAGGGAATTCCTTTTCGTTCAGGACCAGAATCAGGACGCATGGAGCTGACTTTCAGGAAAGGTAATGAAGGTTGGTATATAACAGAACATAAAAATATGTAAGTTCGACAAGAAGATTGGCGGCTCAATAAGTTTCCGGCGCTTTATGATGATCTTTTAAATGATCAGCATTGTATGAATGTCTGGGAAATTTCGGTCGAAGATAAAAACCGCTTACATCAAAAACGAGACGCCCTCGTGAAAATTTGTGAGGAACTGAGTGCCTATGATTTCCCCGCTGTCCTGAACCATTCTGATTTTCAGGACAATAACATGCTGATCGACCATGACTCCGGGCGCATTACAATTATTGACTGGGGAGAAACCAATATCGGCAATCCTCTTTTATCCCTTTCTTCTTGTCTTTATTTTGCTTCCAAGCTGTATGAATTAAAGCCGGATAGAGAAGATTACAAATCTTTGCGAACGAATTTTTTTGGAGAGTGGGGCATACCGGAACAAGAGTTTGAGCGTATTCTTTGTCTCATAGACACTCTGGATCAAATTTATTATGTACTCACATTTCAAGATTTGATGAATCGCACAGGGCATGATTTCCCAAAATGGAGCAGTAGAATTAGAAAGGCTTTGGCAGTTTTCATAGAGAAAACAAATAATTTCCCTAACTCCCTCTTTCGTGCCATAAAGCCCGTATAATTGATCAAAATTTATGGGGAGTTCTGCCGTGCATAAGAAGAGGAAGCCTGCTTTAAGGCGCTATTTCTTTGATACTGAGTTTAACGATACGATCGGCCAGTTCGACATCGACTTTATCAGTATTGGTATTGTTGATGAAAAAGGGAATGAGCGCTACGGCATTTCCAATGAATTCAATCTTGCTGCTGCCGTTTCTCAATCATGGATCAAAGAAAATGTTATCAATAAGCTTGATCATCATGCCACATGGAAAAGCCTGAAAGATATCAGGCAGGAGATACTGGATTTGATTGAGTCTGCTCATGAGGTCGAGTTTTGGGCGAAGAACGGTTCGTACGATAATGTGCTGTTATGTCAGATTTTTGGCGGTATGGGGCCGTTGCGCGATGTGCTTTTGAAAGAAAAGAGCATCCGGAAAATGACATTCCGCGACACAAAGGAATTACTGCGCGTTGCCGAAAACCCCAACATCAAGCCGATGCGGGCAAAGGATATGCATATTTCTATCAATGATGCCCGCAATGAGCGTTACGTTTTTAATCAGTGCCGTAAAGTCATCACAGTTCCCGGTATTGTTTAGCCTGTCTTGCTTTCGCTGTTTCTATTTCTATCTGTAGGCAATATCAGCATAATTGCAGCATGGTTTACCTCAGGTTTTCCCATTTATCCAATATCGGCTTCATGTACTTCACTCTCACTTCTTCAGGGGTCATGGCTTTTCTTTTTTTTGCCGCTTCTCTATTATTTTCAAGTGCTCTGGTAAGCTCAACCTTTTTTTCTTCACTAAGACCCAAATCAACGGAGGAAGAAAATATATTATGCGCCCACGAAAAGACATGGCTTAGAAAGCTCTCACGCCTTCTCGGGATATAGGTTCCAGATTGCTCTTTTTTTCTACTCGCCACAACAGCTCCCTTTTCAGTAAACACTTACTCCCTCTTGTCTAAGATGGATCAGTTAAATATCTTTTGACATATTTATTTTTACCTCGTCTTTGCAGCAGTGTCAATATAGTATGGAGCTATTGTCCAATCAAGTGTCCCCTTTTTAAAACTAAGCAGTTTAATTGTATGTCGTCAGAGTATTGTGGACAGGGTGTGCAAAGGATATCTCTGGAACGGACTGGCAGTGTAACTGTTTTGCAGTGCTATATTTTTAGCTATTTAATGAATTTCTTTGGGCTGCAGCTAAACAAGAAAATGGCGGAGACTGAGGGATTTCTTTGCGGCGGGCTTTGCCCTTCGCAAAGTGGCAAACGCTAAATTCCCGCTTCACTTCGTTTGCGCTCATTAAGCTTTTTGTCGAACCCTCTTTTCAGGTTCGTATCCCACACCCATTAGTCACAAAAACCCCCGCCGGGGCGAGGGTTTTGTAACTGGCGGAGACTGAGGGATTCGAACCCTCGAAGAGGTTTAACCCCCTTACTCCCTTAGCAGGGGAGCGCCTTCAGCCACTCGGCCAAGTCTCCGTATTCATAAACAGGATATATGAGTACTAGAAAGCCTGTTCTAGTTCAACAAGAAATCGAAGGTGATTTTTATTTTCATAAAAACTTAATGGAATATTTTTCTTTGTCATATATCATTTTACCCGTGTGTTAATTTTTTATGCGGTAAGCAATGACGACGTTACAGACAGAGTTTGCAGAACAAAAAAATCAAGCTCTTGATTTTTCCAAGGTGCAGATTGTGCCTGCTCCCTCTGTGTGCCCTTTGTTTGTAGGCGCGCATGTAAAGTCTTCTGGCGGTGCTTTGGCTAAGGGAATAGAGGAAATACAAAAAAGAAGGCAAGAGGTAAAGCTTGAAGAAGTCTCGGAAGGTAAAAGAAATATTTACGAGGGGCTGACTGTAGCCTCCGTTGCCGGTGTCGTGGGTGCTCTTGATGATCCGGGCGCCTTGGCAACGTTGATGGCGAATGTTTTTCGCAATTATATGAACTCTGAAAGGCTTCAGACGAATTCCAAAAAAAGATGGGTGCAGAATGCTTTTGGGAAAGTGTCCGGTTTTGTTAAAAGAAACAAGTCCCATGCGCCGCCTGCTATGCAGGCAGATTTTAATGAATCAGAACTTTATCGACGTGACAGGCAGAATAATTTGCTGGCTGCCGGTTTCAGCACACCGCTGGCGAGTTCATATTTGATGTATGCATTTCTTGGTGTGGGATCGGCGGCAGCGGCTATTCCTTTAACGGCGGCAGGTGTTTGCATGGTGTCGTGTTATCTGTTGCGCGCTTCAAAATGCCGTATGGATATGGGGTATGCAAAGCAGATAGAGGGCATCTTTTCCAAGGATTCCCAAGGAAAAATGCTTGCTGAAGAATTACGGGAGAGCGTCGCTGTGAATAATGCCTTCTTTAAAGGGCAGAAAATTGAAGGGACAGAGTCTCCGAAGTTCGCCGGGTTTTGGGATAAGACCGGTCATTTTTTCAAAAAAACGGGATATAATATGACGCGTTATATGCCTTCTTTTTTAATGGGAGGACGTTCCGTTGCTTTTGGAACAGTTGGTGCCGGGTTCGGTTTGACGTCGTTGACTGATTTGGCAGGCGGTATCGTTGCTACGGGCGCGAATATCCCCATGATGCTTTCGGCAACCTTGTTTTTTGGTATTTCGTGCCTGACGTGGAAAAGTGATACGGGCCATAATTTATTGGCGCGGCTGGAGAAATACACAGAAACTATGAAGAATAAGACGTCTCACGATGAAAGTGAAACGGAAAAGATCAGTGAAGAGGGCGCTGTTGTGAAACAGCCCTGTTTATCTGTAGGAGTTTGAAGATGGATGAAATTATGGATGTACAAAAAGAACTGGATGAGGCGTTGGGCAGTCTTTTCCTTGTCAGGGGGAAACGGGATGAAAAGGTTTTCTGGGCCTTGTTATCTGTTAAGCCCAGCCTGATGGAGACGTTTTACGACCTGCACAACACAGGAAAGCCTTATGATATGACGGAATATGGTGATGTTTTGCATTACGGGGAGGGCGATACACCGACTGAGAAAGACTGGGATTATATGAAAGAGAATTTCGGCGCACAGGAAAATCTTGAGGAGCTGATGCAGAAATCTATGCAGGATGCCGTTGATTTCGCTACGTCACGGGTTCATGAGGATTCTTAAGTAAAATTACTATAAAAACTTGTATTAAAAGCTTGTGGTTATTTACATAATGCGTTATTTTATCACAGGTGGTTTTAACGTGAGAATAGCGCGAGGAAATATATGATTATTTGAATGAATAAAAGCACATGGTCTGTCATCCCGTTGGCGCGGCGACTTTGCCGCGCTATAAACGAACGGGATCCGGAAAAAGACAGTAGCTATGCTACTGACACCACTGGACCCCCGCCGTTCTTATCCTGCTATCACAGGATCGCGGGAGTGACGAGGACAAGGGGGGTTATACTGTTACCCATTCAAATAATAACAAAAGAAAAAGGCTCTAAATTTTGACGTTCAACGTGATTAACAAAGAAGCTGTACGGGATTATCTATGCGATTTTGCCGAGGGGGGGAAATCATGCTGTTGACGAAACCCTTTTAGGGCATCTTATGACGGCGCTGGAAAAACCTTTGCTCCAGCGGGAAGAAAATTTGCACCGGGTGGAAACGCTTCCGCGCCATGCCCCGCAATGGCTTGTAAATAAATGGAACGCAGACACGATCTTCCACGAATTTTCTCCTGACAACATCCCCTATCATCAAATCGGCCACATCCGCGATTGGATCAAGGGTGCGATGGTCAATAATGCTGCCGGGGAAGAAAATTGGTTGCAAAACACCGATGAAAAAGGCCGTCCGCGTAAGCTGTTGAAGCTGGCAACGCTGGATCAAGCCTACGCCGAAGCCGACAAGTCCATGAAATTACAAGCTGAAACCTTGCGCAACAAATTTGTCAAAAATTCAAACTTTGACGCTGAAGAAAAAGCCGGCGACATAGAAACCGTCATGACCTTCGAGGACGGCCACCGCATCGTGCGGATGCTCACGCCCCCGTCTCTGAAAAAAGAGAGCGCTTTCATGAGCCACTGCATCGGCCTGACCGCCCTGCCGGACGATATGGTAGTTGAAGGCATAATTTACACTGATTTCGGAGATTTTGACGATGTTGCGTCCGCCCGCCGGGCCTTTGAAGATAAATTCGGAACACCAACAACGCAAACATCACGTCAGCCTTCTGCTGCGTCAACTTTGGCTCTTTGACTCCGGCTCTACAGGTAAAAATTGTTCCAGCGTATCAATCCAGTCCTCAATCTCGGCACCGTTTATATATTCGCCAATATATTGTACGATCCAGTTATTGTCATGGCAGAAGACCCGGGCGAAAACATAGGCTGTTTTATCGGCGCCTTCAGCTTGATCCAGATTAACCTGAAACAGGTCATCATTGCTGGCGGCATCGGCAATACGTAAGGCCGGGGCGTTTATGTTCTCAAACGTATGGGCGCTTTGTATCTCTGCAAAAAATATAATTTGCCGGATTTCATCAGGCATATCACGCAGTTCAACGGATATTTGTTCATCGTCATAGCTGCTGCCTTCGCCGGAGGTGTTATCGCCTGAATGATAAACATGTCCCGTTTCATCCCGGGATTCATTAGGCGTTCCTGAAATCGCATCGATAAACTCATTACCGCCGGTGTACAGGGCACACATCAGGTCCAGATCGGCATTTTCCGCGCCATCATTTATCGGATTCCAGTTGAGGCCGCAAAGCATGCGGTGCCGGGCTGTCTTTGTAACCAGAAGAGGCGCTTGTTCTCCCTTTGACAGATCTAGACATTTTGTTTTTTCTTTTGGTGGTGCTGTCGGTTCGGGCAGATAGCAAGTCAACCATTCCATCCAGTCCGCTATGTCGTCTCTGTTCATATAATCGCCAATATGATGAAACATCCAGCCGTCAGGATGACGGTAAAGGCGACCCAGTATAAAAGCCGTATTTTCTGCGCCATCATCCTCGCCCATGGCGGTCCTGATCATGTTTTTATCGGTCATGGCATCGGCAATGCGAATTTCCGGATTAAGAACAGAGCCAAATTGATGATCGCTCTGGATTTCCACAACGAACAAAATATGGTGAATACGTTTTGGCAGGTTGAATAATTCCAGTGTTACACGCTCATCATCATGGTCGCCTTCGCCGGAGGTGTCGTCGCCCGTATGATAGACATACCCTGATTTATCAATCGTTTCCCCTTCGGTTCCGGATACGGCATCGACAAAATCGTTATGTTCATCATACATCAGGCAAAGAAGGTCGAGATCCGTGTCCGCCATGTTGTCAGCCGGAGGGTCCCAGCGCAGGCCGCAATTGATGCGTTTACTGGCGCTTTGACCGAGATCCAGAAGCATTTCCGAGCCTTTTGCAGGAGAGTTTGTCATGGCGCTTTCCTTTTTAGGTGAGGTGTATAGGCGTTAGTCGATATATTTTTCGTCTTTCAATTTTTTTCCGGTGCCTAAGTCTTCTTTAACGGCTGCGATAAAGGAGACCAGAACAGCTATAATCACAAGGGTGGCTAGAATTTTTCCGAAGGTGGTGATTGCAAAGATACTCCACCACATTTGGCTGATAATCAGGACGCTGGCGGCAATGGAAAGTACGACCAGAAGGGCAAGTATAGTTTTTCCCTTGCTGCCAGGCATATCGTAATCAACAGCAACAAGGAAGGATGAGAGAACGCCTAAAATCAAAAGGGAACAAAGAGTCTTGCTGAAAACGGCTATGCTCAGAATGCCCCCCCACATTTGCGCAATGCCGAGCAGGGCGGCTATAACGCCGGTTAGGACAAGAGCATAAAGAAGGATTTTTCCACGGATCATGAGCCGGATAGCTCCCGTTTCATAACCGTCAGGAACGCTTCGCGTTTGAAAAAGAGCAATTCCCGCCGTAATTCGCGTTCCATGGTGATAACTTCCCAGCCATCTGCTGCATTTTTATTCAGGAACGCGGAATAGCGCATGGGATCAACCCGTGATCCGCCGAGAAAAATAGACCCCAGAAGAGGTTCACGGTATATGGCGACTTTATATTCATGTTTTTGACGGCTCATTTCGCAGGTGTCTCCATTGTTTCCGGTTGCAGCAATGTTTTAATGTCACTGCCATTCAGAAGGGTTTGGCCTTGTTTGTCCATTTTGAAATTATAGACATGGACAGGGCGGCCCTTCTTGTCTTTTTCCTGCTTCCCGATTTTTTTCAGTTTTGAAAGGACGTCACTGTATTTGGCCATGGCGGTTGTGTCGTTTTCCGGGGATGTGAGGCTGTCCAGTTGTCTATTTAAAATTGTTATCCATTTTTCCAGACCGTAGATTTCTCCCCGAGCTTCTCCGACAGCGCTGAGGGTGGCGCTGAGGTCCGCAGTTAGAATGGCATTGAGCTGTACGTCATAGTCCTCGGTGCCAAAAACGGTATCGTTCAGAGTCAGGTTTGTTTGTGCCTTTGTTAGTATCTGGGGGGCCATCATAAGGGCTTGAAGGCCCGCCATTTGAGCCATGCCCGGCATTGTCAGAGCGCTATCCAGTGCACCGCGTCCTAACTCAGCAAGTTCTTTGAAGGGCAGGTTATTGATGCTGATGTCAAAATTCATATGATCCGGCGTTGTTGTATCCCAGTCTTCCGGCGAGGGGGAGATAGAAAGGCCGCTATAGTTCAGACTGGTGCGCAGGGAAGATTTATCCTGCCTGAGGCCGTTCATAGAAAATCCCATACTGGCATTGTCTATTCTAAACTCTTCCGCAAGAAGACCCGAACGCCGGTGTTCTGTATACAGCAAATCCTGGATTCCCATTTTGATAGTAAAGCTATCCAGAACAGAGCCGAACGAACTTGAAACCAGATTATAGATGCCCATGATGTGAGAACCGCTTTCGCTGCCTTCACCCGAACCGTAGCTTTCCATCAGGGCGTCTATTTTCTCCTGATAAGCAACGGCTTCTTCAAAGGAATAATCGGTCATTGTGGTTTGAAGTTTTATCTTTCCAATTGTTATTTTTTCGCCTTCATCAAGGGTCATTTGCATGTTGTTGACCGAAAAGTCTACGGGGCCGGACCAGTTTCCCGTGTCATTTTCTTTTAGGTCGTACAGGATCGTTGTATCCGGTAACAGGCTGTGAAAGCTTTTGTCCGCTGTATTTATGGTGACGTTTTTGTAACGGGCATTCAGTTTCGTAAAGTTTTTAAATTTCTTATGCCAGATTCCGGCAAAGTTTTGCTGCTCTATGGCGATTGTCATGTCCCATTTACCATCGGCATCGTAATGCGTTATGGGTGTGGGAATGGCCATAGTCATCTTCCATTGCCCGTCTTTTTTTGTGGGGAGAACATTGAGCGCGACCATGCCCACATCTGTGCGTGAACCGTCTGTCGAGACCAGAGAGATATGTGGCAGGGTAACGGCGTAATAGGATCCTGCCTGTTCTACGGTCACGTCACCATCCAGTTTTAATGTGCTGCTTTCAGGTAAACCGGCGGCAGCAGGAGAGTAATCCAGTATATCCTCGAACATGGTTTTGAGTTCTTTGGCTCCTTTTTTGTTGATTGCCGCTTGCGCTGTGCTGGTGGCCAAAAAAATCAGAATGAGCGTACTGAAAAGAAGATGTTTCGGAGTAGCCATTATGGGAATCCCATGTTTTTTTAATCGGACCAACCAGATTCTAGCAAAAAACCTTTAGGGCAACCAGATTAATTTGCTATGAAGGGTGTCTGTTTTTATGTGAGTGGAATGCCTTATGCGTATTTTTGTAATTTTCGCGTTTCTTTTATTGGCTGTTTCTCTACTTTTTTCCTCTCCGTCACAGGCATCTCGTTTTTCAGGGTCTTATCTTTTGAGTATTTGTGACGTGGATATAGAGGGAGAGGAACTTGTGTCAGGGGGGCATATTGCGTGTCAGTCTTACATTTCCGGTGTTCTCGATTATCACAATGTGTTGCAGTCTATGAATCTGGCACCGAAAGTGGATTTGTGCATTCCGCCTGAGGTCTCCATTAAGGAATTGCATGCTATTGTTTTAAAGTTTTTGAAGACGCACGGCGAGCATGACGGGTTCATAGCGGCTCCTGCTGTGAATATGGCGCTGTATCAGGTCTATCCCTGTAAATAATCAGAAACCTTAGAAGTGATTCATGATCCAGCCGAGAAGCAGGACTTGGGGAACGGTCAGAAGAGGTAAAGTCAGGGCAATTTTCCAGCTTTTGGCAAACTCACGGATGACCAGCATTTCCGTGTAGTCCGTTGAAACACCCGCCATCAGGAAGGCAAAGCCGTTGCCGGGCGCTTTTGCGCGGTTCACCAGTTCTGCCCCGATGGGACTGGACCCTTCCGAGCAGACTTCGATGATTGTGGTGGCCAGCAATGTTAGGCCCAGTCCCGCTAGTGTCGGGCCGAAATAAGCCATCATGATGTCGGTCGAGACAAATGTACGGATCAGCGCGGCCAGAATTGTTCCGAAAAACAGCCAGCGCATGACCATCCGGCCTTCGGTTATGCCGTCTTTGAGTACACCGAAGATAAAACCTCTACTCGGGCGGAAGTTTTTCAGGCGTTTTTTGATATCCGCTTTCATGTCGAAGCCGTCCGGCACCGTTCCCGTATTCGGGTTATCGGCCAATACACCATGTTTTACGAGAAGGATATAGATAAAGCCTGTGATAATAGCGATCAGGGCCGAGCCGGCTATAAAGAGCAATGTCCAGGGCAGGCCGATCAGGGCGATTAAAATCAGGGTCAGGGTAATGGAGTTCCAGGGGCTGGCGATCAAAAAAGTCATGACCTGTGCCAGTGATGCGCCGCGTTCGTAAAGCTTTGCGGCGACCATCAGAATGCCGTGAGAGCATAGGTCGAGAAGCAGTCCCGCCAGCGCCGCACGGAATATTCCGCCCATCGTATCGCCCCGGCCCAGCATGACATTAAAATATTCCCGCGGGACTTTGTTCATCATGCCGACGGCCACGATTCCCAGCACAATGCCCCACCACATGGTTTTGAGAAGATCAGCAACGGCCCCGGAGAAATCGGAGAAATAGGGTAGCGTCATGGGCAGGAAATGAAGGATCAAGGCCAGCGTAATAACGGATAGGGAGCCATAGAGCAGAAAATCAGGTCTGCCCTTCTTCGTGGCGCAATGGTCCGGTTCCGGCGTTTTTTCTTCTTCGTGGCAACAACTCATGGAAGGAGGATACACCGAAATCAGGAAAAGAAAAGGGAGGCCCTTATTCAAGACCTCCCTTTCCCGGTTTATTTATAAGGGATAGTTTTTATCTTTTCGGTGTCCGTCCTCTTGCTTTCGGAGTCTTGACAGTGAAGACGCCCATCATTTCTTTTTTTCTGTTTTCAAACGTGGTTTGCATTTTTGCGAGGGCACCATCAGATGTTATTCCGGCCTCTTCCATTGCGTTGTCAATGGTATGCATAACTTTTTTCAGAGATTGGGCGAAGGAGGTTACGTTATCCGGGTTGGCCACTTGCCAGAATTGACCGGCTGCAGACGCTTTACCCAGTTCCTCGACAAAGTTCAGAGCACCGTTCGCGACATTGTCATAGTCCTCAGTAGAAAGATTGTCCGTGATGTGTTGGATAAATATTTCAAGGGCTTCCGGTGTAACTTTTTGCAGCATATTGTAAATCATGTCGGTCATTTCGGCTGTTGGTATAGCGGCTGCTGATAATATTTTTTCAGCGGCCAGTTGTTTAACCGGTGTGTTCTGAAGTTTCTTTCTGTTTGCCCGAATAGCCTTTTTTGTGCTCGCAATGGATGCGTGCCCACTCAGTAGAGCCAGCACCGTTTGCAGGCTTTCCGGCATAATATCCGAGAGGGCTTGACTGGTCGCGATATGAGCTTCTTCAGGAATATCAGTCATAAATTCTTTTTGGTCTTCGAAGTTTTTTACAGCTTTTTCGTAGTTTGTATTGGAAGCTGTGCTTTCTTCAATAGAGCTTTGTATCTTCTCCCTTTTGGCTTTTTTCAACTCATTGCTGAGTCCTTGCAGATCGTCGTGATCCAGCTCTTTAAGGGCAGGGGTGATTTCTTGCGTTGCGGCACTAATTTTTTCTGCAACACCGGACATCTTTAGCATCATCACAAAGGGTAAGGCCATCTGACTAGCTTGAGCCAAAGATTTGTGAATAGGCAATCCTTTCATGCCTTCAAATTCTGCTTTGAGTTTATTTTTTAGGTCGCTGTTGCCGTCTATAAAACCTTTTAAGTCGATCATTGGTCTGTTCCTTTTGTAATATGAAAATTAAAATTCGAGTATTTGCACCAAAGCTTTATGTTATATGTCAATAAAATTCTTTTTTGAGTTGTTGTTGATTGTTTTTATAGTCCTGTTCAATGGTTTTCAGGTCTGTATCAGGCATCAGACCGGCTTTGGTAAAGGCTTGTTCGAGTATGAGCAGGGTACGTTTTGCGTTTCCGGCAAAAGGCGCGGCCCGTTTTTTATCCTTAACCTGAAGAAAATTGCCTTTTTTAGCAGCTGTGCCGAATTCTTCAATGAAATCGAGCGCCGTCATGGTCAGGTTTGTATAGTCGTCGGCAGATAAGTTTTCGTTGAGGTGGTCGACAAAAACTTTGAGAGTGTCCTTGTTCGCTTTTTGCAAAATTTCATGTATGGCCTTGGTGATGCTTTCAACCGGGACGGCAAGAAGGCCCCTCATTTTTTCAGTAGCCAGTTGCTCTTCTGTCGAATTTGTTATTTTTTCCCGCCACGCTTTTATGTTTTCAGCGGAGGGGGCGTCTGTTTCTTCTCCGGCGGCGATCATCATGGCTTTGCGCAAATCATCGGGTAGGACATCGGCGATCTCTAGACTGCTTTCCAGATGCGCCTCTTCCGGGACATCTTTCACCAGAGCTTTTGCGTTTTGGGCGTATTTCAGGGCATCTTCATGGGGGCTGTCCTGCATGGCCGCTTTTTTGAACTGTTCGAGGAGGTGCTCTTTCTGTGCAACATAATCCAGAAAAGCATCAGTTACCGTTGTGATTAAATCTTCCGCAGCTTTCAGTTGTTTCTCATCAGTTTGAGTCAGAGTTTCATGAAAGCGCACGACTTCTTTTTTAATTTTTTTGTTCAGCCCCAGAAAGCGCCCTGCTTTTAATGCTTTCAAATAAGGAGTGAAGACAGCGGCAACGCCTGTATGGAAAGGGACTTCGCCGTTTAAGACGGGCTCAAGCTGTTTTCTAAGTTTCTCAAGGGCTATTTTAGAAGCGCTTGGCGGCGTGAATAGTTTTTTGCTGTCTGTACCCATAGGTCACCTAATACTCTGAATATGAAAATACTAAGCCGGACAATAATACAAGACTGATCGTTATGTCAAGTTTTTTGCGCTCCTCCTTTTACACAGCAATCAGCCCCCCGCGAGAACGGGAGGCTGAAAGAGGTCGGTTAGGTTATGCGGTCTTGGTTTATGCTGCGCAGGCTTTTTTCTCACAAGGGTCTTGCACAAAACGCAAATAAGGCTTTTCGGCACGGAATCCTTCCGGGAAGAGCCTCTTTGCTTCATCATCGGATACTGCCGGAACGATAATAACTTCTTCGCCCGGTTTCCAGTTGGCCGGTGTAGCCACTTTGAATTCAGATGTGCGTTGCAGAGAATCTATGCAGCGCAGGATTTCATCAAAGTTGCGGCCCGTTGCCATCGGATAGGTGAGCATCAGTTTGATTTTCTTGTCCGGTCCGACAACGAAAACGGTACGGACTGTGAAGCTGTCATTTTCTTCCGGGTGGATCATTTCATACAGACCGGCTACTTTTTTGTCTGTGTCCGCGATCATCGGGAAGTTCATCGTACAGGACTGTGTGCTTTCAATGTCGCTGCTCCAGCCCTTGTGATCTTCAAGGGAATCAATGGACAGGCCAATGATTTTTACGCCGCGTTTTTCAAAATCGGGTTTCAGCTTGGCAGCTTGTCCCAGCTCTGTCGTGCAGACGGGTGTGAAGTCTTTCGGGTGAGAAAACAGGACAGCCCAGCCATCGCCGATAAAGTCATGGAAGCTGATTGGACCTTCGGTTGTTTCAGCTTTAAAGTCAGGTGCAGTGTCGCCAATACGTATGCTCATCGCGTATCTCCTTCATTAAAAATGTGATTAGGGAACCCAAGAATACTCGGGGCTACATTAACAAAAGGTTAATGATGAGGCAAGGGTGGTTCGGAGGTGTGGATATCTTTATAGGCGAGGAGGGCGGGGGCCTTGCAGACCAACGATGAGAATCTTTTTCAGGTCTTTGCTTGCTCTTACAAATTTTTCGAGTTCCTGTTCTATTTTTTCACTGCTTTGATCCGGTGAGGCGATGACATGGATACCGATGTCACCGCTATGTATAAGCGATATGTGAAGCAGGTCAAGTGCGTGTTCGGGCCTGTCTATTGTGAGGGGTATGACCAGTTCCGGTCCAGTGTCTACACGCGGGCCGGGCGGCACAAAATCGGAATACTCCAACAAAGGGTGAGCGAAGTTTCTCAGAAATTCATGATTGGCTTTTGACAAGCTATCGTCAGCGCGCTCTTCCCATAGGGATTGCAAATAGCTTTGACGCTGCTTTTCTTGCCAGCGTTGATCGTTTCTGTCTGGTAGGTGTGTTTTGTAAGTGCGTTTTGACATGGACAGGGCGTTCCTTATTTTCTTCACAGTAGGGTAAGAAGTTTTAGCCCAGAACCCTGTGTTACGTCAATAAAAAATTATAGAAAATACTTTATGCTACTCTTCGTCCGGCTTTTTTGTTGGCGGGGACGGCGATGTCGATTTTGTCCGGGTAGTCGGTATTCGCGGCATCTTTCATGATCTGAACAAACTGTTCTTTTGTATTTCTCATTTTCAGGCGCGGATTATGTTCTTTTTCTTCACCGATTGTAGAACAGAGCATGGTCTTATAGTCATGACAGGGATAAACGATTGTATCGTCTGGCAGGGTAAAAAGCTTCTCGCGCACGTTGTCAAACAAATCTTCGGAAGACCCTTCCATGAAGTCGGTGCGGCCGCAGCCTCGGATAAACAGCGTATCGCCCGTGAAAACAGCGCCATCAATGACGTAGCAGGTGCTGCAAGGCGTATGGCCCGGGGTTTTAAGGGCTTTGATCGTGGTTTGTCCCAGATGAATGTCTTCGCCGTCATTGATAAAGAAATCACCCCCGTCAACATGGTTCGTGGCGCCTTCGCCATAGACGATTTCAATCTCCGGCATGCGGTCCTTGATTTGGGAGGCGGCGGTGATGTGATCAGCATGAATATGGGTTTCGAGTACGCGGGTTAGTTTGACGCCCATTTCTTCCATGAGTTTTAGGTCACGGTCCACATGTTCCAGCACAGGGTCAATGATAAGCGCTTCCTTTGTCGCTTTATCGACGATGATGTAGCTCCATGTAAATGTTTCCGGATCAAGAACGGGGCGGACGGTATAGCTGCTCATGGTGTGTCTCCTTTTGTTATGATCTTACTTATAATAGTCTTCAAAAAGAAAAGCGAGTTGTTCGGCTCCGAATTTTGAAAGATGATCGTCATCGTAATAATAAAGCCTGTTGCCGTCACGTATTTTACAACGTGTTTCATCGCATAGAGCTTTATGAGGCCAAATAATCTGTACGCCCGTCTGGGTGGTAAGGTTCTCAAATATAGGAAATATATATTTTTGGTGTTGGAAATAGGTTGCCAGTTTTGGGCGTAAATCAGTATCAAGATTATAGAGCTCAGTCCGGACGACAACAGAGGGTATGTTCTGGCTGTCATGCTCAACTTCAGGAATTTGTGCCAGAATGAGGACCTTTTTCCCCGCTTGTTCCAGTTGATTAATAATGCTTAGAAGCGAGATCTCTCTGAGGTCCAGTATTTTTCGGCGTTTTTCAGTTTTGCTTTCGTCTTTGCCATACCATCCGCGCAGGCGGTCTGCCCAGCGCTGGACAAGGATCACGGTTTTGATGTGGTCAGCTTTGTTCAGGTAAGCCAAGGTTTTATCTGTGAGCGCGGTGCATTGTTTCTCACGTTGCAGTTCCGGGTAGAATGAAGAAGGCATAAGGCAGCCATTTTGTGTGAGCAGTAAGCCTGTTGTTCCGTTCTGTTCCGCCAGTAATGCCAGAGCGGGGGCTATCGCCTGCGCGTGGGAGTCTCCCCATATAACAATGCTGGCTTGTGAATGATCATCAGTTGCACCGAATGTACGGCTTGTATTGGGTAAAGGATGGTTTTTTGCTGAGGGATAGCTATCGCCCATTGTAACGTCCAGAATCTGGAGCGTTTCCGGGTCGTATTTATAGGCGGCACCGTGTGTTTGCAGGAGAAACATCCCGCATCCTATAAAAACCAGAATGCAGAGAGCTGCTCTTTGAAAGAGGGCGGTGCGTATCGGGATTATCTTTTTACGGCGAAAAGGTTGTTCGATGTACAGCCATGATAAGTAAGAGAGCGCGACGCAAGCCGTTATTAATATGAGCTTCATGGTGATAGATAAATCATCCAGAAAATAATATTGCCCGAAGATGAAAACGGGCCAGTGCCATAGATAGAGGGAATAGGAGATTTTACCCATAAAAGTGAAGCCTTTGCGGCTAAGGAAGCTGTTGGCACCTGTTTCATTCGTATGTTGGCCTGTATATATGATGAGCGCTGTGCCCAGAGTGGGGAGTAGGGCGTAAAATCCGGGAAAGTATTTTTCGTCTATGGAGATCGCGCAACCGGTTATAATCAGGGCCATACCGCCCCATGAAAAGAAATGGGTGATATGCTTGTTTTTGATGGACGGAATGCAATTGAGAGCCAGAAGGGACCCGGTGAGCAATTCCCACGCTCTTGCAGGCAGCATGTAAAAGGCGCTTTCCGGTGTATCTAAGGCTATGAAGGTGATGTTTGCTCCAAAGGAGAGCAGAAAGAGTACCGCGATGATGAGCTTTAGTTTTGAACGCGCAAAACGGTAACAGGCCATCATGATGAGCGGAAAGAATATGTAGAACTGTTCTTCAATGGCCAGCGACCATGTATGCAGAAGCGGCTTGAGATTGGCTGATATATCAAAATAGCCGGCTTCCGACCAGAATAGAAAATTCGAGCTAAAGAGGGTTGTGGCGATAAGGCTTTTGCCAAAAGCCATGAGTTCTTCAGGCAGGAACAAAGCATAAGCGGCAAGGCTGGAGGCGAGAAGAACAGCCGTCAACGCGGGCAATATGCGCCGTGCCCGCCGCTCATAAAAATTCAGGAGAGAAAAAGTTTCGTTCTGAACTTCGGCATAAATGATTTTTGTAATCAGGTAGCCTGAAATGACAAAGAAGATATCAACGCCTGTATAGCCGCCAAAAGAGGCGTCGCCCAGAAAATGAAAGGCAATGACAAGCCAGACGGCAATCGCCCTTAATCCATCAATGTCTGCGCGGTAGGTCATTGTTTTTCATATGCCATATATCTGTGTTATAAAGCAGGGTAGAGCGACTATTAAAAAAGCAAACCCCCGCACGAAGGCGGGGGTTTTAACCTGCGCCGTGCTTAAGCTTGCTTTCGCTTTATTGCACGGCGGCTCTAAAATAAATTAGAGACAGAGACGTGGATCGCAATGAGAGCCACTGACCCTTCAATTATGGAGAGCTATAGGTGTTTTGTCAAGTTTTGTAGCCCCATACCTCTCAGGACACACTTCTGTACTATGGTCAGATTATCGGCGCTTAGGGTGTGTTGGTAATAGTTTCTTGTCCCTGTTTTCTTACCGAAAGTTACAAAATTTAATCTGTGGAAACCTACTGCGTTAACCATATCTCCTTTAACCCAAAGTCCATTACTGGTGTAATAGGGAGGCAGAGGTGGTTCAATATCTATTTGTGCATGGTATTGCATAACATTTTTGGGCGGCGTGGTACTTAAAGCAACGACGGTTGATAATTTATGCCTAGACTTAATTTGTGGTGTAAGTACGACAACTAGCCGTTCTTTTACCATTTCGGGAATCTGGAAGCCCTGAGAGAAATCACACCGTAGAATAGCACCTTTAGGTGGGTGATAATTTAAGGCCATGGCTAATTAATTCCAATAGGATAGTGTTCAATAGTTATGATCAGTGGTAATGGAATGCTTCACATTGTAAAGAGAGTGGATTTAAACAGATTTGATATAGACACGCAATGAATGGTTGTTAACCCTTAAATGAAGTTGACTCTATTGGCAGAGAATATACGGATACCATGCGCTAAAAAATAAGTCAGGCCGCTTTTTTCTTTTTCACTTCTTTAGATTTTTCCACGGGAGCAGGGGCTGGCGCTGTGTCCTCTTCCTGCTTATATTCCGTATTATGCTTGAAGAACCACTCATAGCCTTTCAGCATGTAGTTCCAGTACATTATAGGAAGCCCGGTCGCTTTGACCCACCAGTACAGGCTGTGTTCTTTGCTCGGTGCAAGGAAAGAGAATGTCGGTGTCACTTTGCCGCCATAGATAAATTCAGCGAGTATTACCTTATTATATGATGTCGTTAACGGGCATGATGCATAGCCGTCATAGCCTTCCTCAATACTCTTTCCGGCAATCATGTTCAAAATGTTGCGTACAACGACCGGAGCCTGCTTACGAATGGCGGCGGCTGTTTTTGAACTTGGCGTTGAGCACACGTCGCCCAAACTAAAGATATTTTTGAAGGCCACATGTTGCAGGCTATGCTGGTTGACATCGACCCAGCCTCCATCATTTGCCAGGGCGCTTTTTCTGATAAATTCAGGTGCGTCCTGCGGCGGCGTAACATGCAGTATGTCATAGTCAAAGTCGTGCTTTGTACCATCTGCGTCTTCAAATGTTGCTTTTTTCTTGTCCGCATCAATTGCTACCAGATTGGTTTGGTGATGCCTGTCGATTCCGTAACGGCCCATCACTTTTTCCAGTGCTCTGGAAAAAGAGGGCACGCCAAACATTCCCGGAGTCTGGGTCATAAAATGTAAATCACAATCTTTTAAGATGTCTTTTTTGCGCAAATAATCTGCCGTAAGATAAGCAATTTTTTGTGGTGCGCCGGGACATTTTATGGGCATCGGTGGCTGGGTAAATAGAATTTTGGCCCCTTTTTGCAAGCCCTGAATGCATGTCCACGTATATTCTACGTAATCGGCAGAATAATTACTGCACACCCCGTTTTTGCCTAAGGATTCTTTCAGGCCTTTTATCTTGTCCCAGGACAAAACCAATCCCGGGCAGACAACCAGATAGTCATAGGTAAGGATAGTCCCGGATTTTAATGTCACGCTATTCTTTTTGGGATCAAAGGCCTGTGCGGAATCCTTTAGCCATGTCACACCCTTTGGGATCAAAGCTTTTTCCGGGCGCTTTGTTTTGGCTAGACTGTAAGCACCACCGCCTACTAACGTAAAAGCCGGCTGGTAATAATGGTCTTCCGAAGGTTCTACAATCGCAATGTCTAGCTCTTTTGCCTTGCGGCGCATTGATGCGGCCACTGTAATGCCAGC
>JAJFGQ010000087.1 GCA_021776075.1 Alphaproteobacteria bacterium
CCCGCTCTATGCCTGCTATTTCAGCGTCCGTTAACTGCCATTCTTCCTGCTCGCGCAGCGTTCTGGAGTGTTTGCCATTAGCACTGCCTGTTTGTAATTCCATCTCAAAAATCCCTTTTCTAATTAAATTGCGCCCGAAACATATTTTTTTCGGGCGACAAGAATTGTCGCTACGAAGCCAGGAGGATTGTCAGGCCAAATCGGAGAAAATTGCGGAAGGTTCGCGCCTTTTGGGGCGTGAAAACCGTCATTTTTTATCTATTTTGCTTGATAATTCGGGCTGCAAGCCCAAACAGAAAAACGACATTCCGGCCTTTCGGAATGGCTAAAATTCTATGCGTGAAGGAGCGTTATCGCTTGTCGGACGAAACCCATTTATGGGGTTCGGTGAACTTAGCGTGTGGCCGGCTTTCTTAATCCGGACGGACGCCTAGTGAATAGGGCCTGGTCTGATTATATCAGACACGCCATTACTCTTTTTCAACCCATAGCGGCATGACCAAAGGTCACTTATTAAGCGAAAACGAGCAAAAAACGTTGGCTTCAATACACAAAACGATACGCATCAGATTATATCTATTATTGTTTTAAAACAATGCATTAAGCTTTCCTGTTGAGGTTTTACCTTTTCTTTAGAAAGAATATTAACGCAAAAAGAGCCTAAAAAAAACCAGCCCCACTGCTCTACGAAATTCTATCTCAACTTCGCAAACTTAAAACACCCTGCTCCAGAATAAAGGCCAATTCTTCTTTGGGATATTCCACCGGATCACGATGTTCAAAATAAAGAACCGTTCCTTTGCTATCTGTGCAGGCCAGTAAAATTGAGGCATCCGGGAAGATTTTAAGAACCCATAGCTGCGTATCGGCGGATTGAAGTGCTCTCTCACGTTCCTGAAGGGCAAAGATGCGCTCTACCACCCATGAACTGCGCGTCTGAAGCATATTTTCACGCACAGAATCCGTATAGCGGTAATTTTTATAAAGCCGGTGCGGATAAAGCGCCCCAATATTATCGAAGGACATAATTTTCTGTGTCAATTTTTGTAAGTTCATGGTTCTAGCTCCTTCTCTGTGATGATGGTTCGGAAATATCATTGGCTGTTAAAGCCTCAGTCTCGCGCTTTAACAGTCCAAAAATTGATCTATGCAGATGCAACTCTCCTGCTCGCGCCCGGGAAATCATGGTGTTAAAATAGGCTGCCGGTTTTCTAACGGGGTTTTCAGGGCGCTGCGCTGCTTGATCCACGAGCAAAAGGCAAATTGCAGCGCCGTATTTTGTAAGAACCTGACAAGCATTTGCCCAGGATTGCTGGCTGATATGTAAGCTAGGTCGCAGCGCGTAAGCCGCCTCAACAACATCCTCCCAATCCATCGGGCGTTGCTGCAGCGGAATGTGGTCTTTAAAACGTTGAGACCCCGCGTTTAAAACCTGCTTCACCGTAATATGTTGCAAGCCCGCTTTGGAAAGAAGATTACCCCTATCCTCTGAATCCTGCGGTTTTTGATGTTTTGATGAATATGGTTGTGAAGCTTCGGCCCGGCCTTTTGTCGGTTCCGGCCTTCCCGGCCTCTCTGCTTTAGCCGCTTTATTTTCGATATTCCCGTTACGCTTCTCCTGAAAGCAATGGGACGTGTCCCTACGGTCTGTATTTAATTTATTAAATAGTTTTTTATTTGTATTTTGTTTGTGTAGGTCATTTGAGTCCGTTCTGCAGGACTCTTTATTTGTTTTATTATCTTTATAGTACCTATCCAAAGCTTCCAAAACACGATTATAAAGTTCCTGATGCTTGCCGAGCATGCTGCGCATGCCCTCTAAGCTCATTCTTGTGTCATAGCGCGTGGCAATCTCTTCATAATTAGACAGGAAAGCCCCCTGCCCTTCTGCTTCCAGCTCGGTCATTTCAGCCAAAACAGATTTAACCTGGCTTCTGTGCCATGAGATTTGACGTTTGGTTTCCATCCAGGCCGCTTTATAAAGTTGCTGCTCATGGATAATTTCTTCCAGTTTGCTCTTCAGATAGGCCAGAGGTGTCAAATCAACGCCGTAGGCATAAATGATCCGGCCCGTGTCAGGGCATCTCTGGCCGTAACGCTTATGATTGCCGCTATCAATCCATGTGAGTGCGCCTGCATCAAACAACTCTTTTTCCAGCCGGCGGACATGGCGCACCGTAATGTCTAAATCCATTGCCGTTTGTTCCTGCGATTTATAAACGATCGGCTGACTGCCTTGCTGCCAATCGATCTCGCGCGTGAAAATCATATAATGCTCTAAAAGCTCAACCATTTTGGAGCTGAATCCCGCGCCCTTCCCTGCCCGCTTTACAAGCGTGAGAAGAGAAAAATGCTTAACGCTTTCTTCCAGCCCCTCAAAATCCTGGGACTGATTGATTGTATCTCTAAGCTTGGGAGAACTGATACGCCCTCCCCTGCTCTGCCTTATCGGCGAAATGTTTGATGATATGTGCTGCATGATGTTTATTTGCAAAATCTTCAAAATAGCTGTGAATAAGCACTAAAAAACTGTTTGCAAAAGCCATTTCTGACTTGCAATCCGATTCGGGCAGCGATACCATGAGAGTTAAGAATTAAGGAGGTATCACCTTCTTTTTAAAAACCGCCGCGCCAACGGCGGTTTTTGCTTATCTGGGGATATTCAAAGACTTTTTAGTGCAACTCCTTGGATTAGGGTTTAAATTTGAAAGCGATGGAAGGAAAGAATATCCCTTCCGATTCTTAACCAAAATAGCACATTACACTACACAGCTCAATTGTAATTGTATTTCGGTGAAATTACACTTTAATAAACAAAGAGATGTAAGGCGTTTTTAAGAGATTGATGTAATTTCACTAAATGTAGTGAAATATAATTTACACAGAAGTACACCTGCTTTTATACTTACACTGTGTAATGTAAGTGTAGAGTGTAATAGATGAGGGTGTGACCCCTATTGATTTTTCACTACATTTGTGTAAGTGTAGTATAAAATACACCGCATTTCACAAGCCGTGGAGTCCTCAAAATGAAACTATCAATGGAACAAGCAGCCTACGTGGTTGGGAAAACTAAAAAGACTATCTACAATCACAAAGACGCCAACAAATTCACTTGGGAAGCTGATAAAGACGGCAAAGCCGTTATAGATGCTTCCGAACTCATGAGAGTGTATGGCGATGATAGCCCCATACCTGAAAAATTAAAGGAAATAGAAGAGGGGGGCAGTGTAAACGAAAGTGTAAATACACAAAATTACACTCCCAAAAGTGGTGCAAAAAAACCTGTTGTAAGTGATGAAGATTACATTGAACTGATCCGTCTTAGAGAAGAAGTAAAATTCAAAGCGCAAAAAATTGACGATTTAGAGACCGATAAAGAAAAGTGGGAAAAAGCAGCAAATGAGGCCCAGAAAACAGCCCAAGGAATTACACTTGCTTTAGAGGATCTGAGAGACAAGGCAACGAAAAAAGATAAATGGGAAACAGCTATTGAAAAATTAGAAGAAAAAGTTGCCAACCAAGACAAAGAAACTCAAAAGGCCGTAGATGAGATTAAAAAAGCCGCATCCCAGAGAATTGCCAAAGCAAGAAAAGAACTCGAAGACGAAAAAAACAAAGGCTTCTTCCAAAAGCTATTTGGTTAGAAGAGAGTAGGGGGCGGCTATGCCGCTTCCCCTGTTTGTGTCAGTGCTTGCTCCTGAAGTGAAAACAGATAATCAACGGCTTTCTGAGCCTGTGAGCTGGCCGCAAAAATAAACCGCTTATCGCTTTTCAGTTTTTCCAGCCAATGTCCGATATACTGGCTGTGATCTTCCCTGACTGTCGGGGTAATAAAAAGACTGCTACAACACATTGCTGCGCCTAATTCAGCCACCAGCTCTTCAAAAGCATAATCTGCATCCCCAAACTTATTAAGCTGTGCGCGATCAAGGCGTTCTTTTGCGCCTGTCCAGTGACAAAGCTCATGCAGGGCGGTGCTGTAATAGTTTTCAGTCGCGCTGCTGTGAGTGGTTTTCTTAAAATATTCCTGCGGTGGCAACTGAATATAATCATCTGTCACGCTATAACAGGCGCGGCCTCCACCATGACGAATATTAGCTCCGGTCGCTTCTATAAAATTATCAGCGGCAGCAATCGCCTGAAAATCGGACATTTCAAAATCCGGGGCAGGGGGGGCTTTATAACCGTCCACTTGATCAGCATTGAAAACCGTAAAGTAACCGGCAAACATGCGAACATCTTGTTCTTCGTTATCACTGTCCGGCTCTATCTCTATAGATTTCCATAGAACTACCTGTGCCCCTTTTTCGCCTTTCTGAACCTGAGCGCCGATTTCTTTCCATTGCCTGTAGGTTGCCCATGTTGCCGATCCATAGCCTTTAACCATCTGCCATGCCCAGAGGGTAGGGACGTTAACACCCCGGTACAGATTCCCTGTGTGGGCGTTTACAGGCGCGCCGGATGCTCTATGCCACGGTAATTCAAACTTACCGTCAATACCTGTCTCGATGGCCTCTATGATCGTGTCTGTAACTGTCTGGTATATATCTATGCGTTTCACTTTCTTTCTCCTTACGATGGGGGTGGAACTTCTTTTCCTAGAAGTGCCGTGAAACGGCTTAAAAGCGCCGGCAGCAGTCAAGGTTGAAACACTTCGCAAGAAGTGCCTGGGCGTAAAATGGGCGAAAGATTATTGACTTTCTCAAGCACAGCAATGAGAAAGCAGGAATCTGTTCGACTATTTTTCGGCTTTCGGCCTTTACGGATGCCGGTAAGAGAGAAACAAAAAAAGCCGCCCCTTATTACAGGGGCGGCAATATAGGGAGTAGGGGACTAAGCAGCCTGTGCTAGTTCTTCTTCGGTTTCCTCTGCTTCTTCTTCCACTGGCTCCGGCTTCTTGGCATCGGGATCAATGGCAGGAAACTGCATGGCTTCCGGCAACCAGTAAGTTGCTTTCAGATCGTCCTCAGTCGGTGCTTCCAATGTTAAAACATGCTGAAAATGTTTTGCCATAGCGGTTACAAGGTCTTTTTTCTTGTGACCCGCCGCGTTCCCAAATTTTATAGAACAACCAGCTTCCGTGATAATTTGCTGCAACTGAACCTTGTTGCGCCGCTTCAAAAACGGTTCATCGGGACGCCAGTAATTTTTCATATCAACATCCAGATCAAGGGCAATCTGATTAAAAATACTGCCTTCGCCTGTGTCCAGACGATCGCAACTTGTCTGACCAAAACTTAAGGCCGTAAACGTAACCAGCACGCGTTCCAGATCATCGTCAGAAAACCCTTTAACGTATTCGTAGGCATCTTCTTCATCACTAAAACGCTTCGCCAGCTCATGCCATGTATCATCTTCCTGCACAGCATCAAACAAGATCAAAATCTCTTTCGCCTTATCATTGATAAGCTCTAGGGCAGGGGGGTTGCCGTTGCCTTCTTTTGCAAAATAGTAGAGGCTGTCGTGAACATCGTTCATGAAATAGGATATTTTAGAGGCCACGGCGAGTTCTTTTGCCTTGCGCGGATTTTCCAGCAGCGCGGCCATGACAGCTACGCTCTTATGCATCCCCATATTTTCAACTAGTGGCCTTGCGTAAGTAGAGCGGGGCGCTTTCAACTTTTCCGTTGTCGCTTTATCGGCCTTGGTTTTAAGTAGTCCTTCATGCACTTCGACTTTGCCGGATGAATCAAGAGCAACCACCACGCCGCCAGTCTCGCCCTCCTGAGTCTCTCCGTATTCCCATGAGCGGAAATACCCCTCATGGAGTTCAGCCCACTCAGCGGTCTTTAAATGCTGTTCTACGAGTCTTTCAGCAGCGATCTTCTGCAACTCGAAAAACTGCTCCACATCATCAAAGTACGTTGCATCGTCCTCAGCCAGCAGATCATGCGTATAACGGCCTGTGTAGTCTTCCTTATCAAATATAGCCATTGATAAAGTAGGCAACTCGCATAAAATCCTGTCTTTGAGATATTCGGCATCGTAATACTCGTCTGTAGCCATCTCAAGCAAACCGTCTTGCTCTTCATGGCTTGCCATGCTTAAAACTTCGGCCTTTGAAAGAGTCACTTCACCCTCTGCCAAAGCCTGTTTTATGGCCGAACTTAAATTCATGAGAATAAGACGGCGTTTGATAGTGCTTTCTGACAGACCCGTTTGCGCCAATATATCATCAAGCTTTTTACCATCCTGTATCAGCATGGTAATGGCTTCGGCTTCTTCCAGCGGCGTTAAATCTTCACGCTGCATATTCTCCATCGTTGCCATGCGCAGGATTTGCTCGTTGCTCAAGCCTTCCTTGATCTCGACAAGAATTTCATAGTCCTTCGGAAACTCACCGCGCTCGATCAAAAGCGTCAATGCCCTAAAACGGCGTTCACCGCAGATAATCGGGTGTTTTTTCTTTTTGCCCTTGGGTTTGGCAACAACCAGATTTTGCAGCAATCCTTCTGTTTTTATAGACTGTGCCAATCCTTCGATCGTTGCATCATCAAAGTTTTTACGCGGGTTTTCTTTTGAGATTTCGATTTGTGATGCTTTTAATGTTTGAGTAGTCATAGTTTAGCTCCTTTTTTAGGTTTAAGTTTAATGTGCACGTCGCACATTTTTCCTAATGTCGCGGAGCGACCTGAAGCGCCGGAATCAGTCAAGTTCGGAACACTTCGTAAGAAGTGCCCGGGCGAAATTTTATTGTCTTTCCTAGCCTGCGACGGAAAGCAGTAAAATATTCGGCTTCCGGACTTTACGGATTGCGGTAAGATAAAAGTTGAAAAAACAACTACTTAGTGGCATATAAGGTAATATAAATAGGGTAAATTTACTTATAAAACTTGACAATATTCCGAAAATGGAATATTCTATAAATGGAATAGTTTAATGACGTGGGACGTTGAATATACTGATGAATTTGGTGATTGGTGGAATAGCATAACCGAACACGAACAAGAGGATATAACCGCTATCTGCGGGTTGCTAATGGAACACGGCCCGGCACTGCCTTTCCCTTATTCATCAGGCGTAGAAGGATCAGAACATGACCATATGCGGGAATTGCGTATTCAAAGTAAAGGGAATCCTGTTCGCGTTTTTTATGCTTTCGATCCCCGCCGCAGCGCCATCTTGTTAATTGGCGGTGATAAGACAGGAAACGACCGTTTTTATGAACAATACATTCCGGTAGCAGACAGGCTCTATGATGAGCATATAGAAGAACTGAAAAAAGAAGGATTGATAAAATGAGTGGTAGAAAACCTTTTAGTGAACTGACGAAAGACTGGAGCAAAAACCGCTTGCAGCGCGTCGAGGCCAGGAAAGCAGGGCTTCGTGAAGAAATGACTCTGGCCGAACTTCGCAAGGCTCTTGATATAACCCAAGGCGCACTGGCGAAAGAGCTAGATGTGCAGCAGCCATTTGTTGCCAAACTGGAAGGCTCTCAGGACGCCCGTATCAGCAAAGTACGCCGCGTAATCGAAGCTATGGGCGGAGAACTTGAAATCAAAGCGCACTTTCCCGAAGGCGACGTTACAATCAGCAATCTGGGCTAATACGCAAGCGTTCAAAAAGCTCTTTATTGTTCTCGACCAAAGGATGGTCTATACGTTGCTGCGCCTCTTTGAACTGGGCCAAAAGCTGGCGCGTATTTTTCGCATCGCCAAAACATACCTGTAAAAGCTCATTATCTGCCGCGGAATAAAACAGGTAACGCAACTGGCCCGCCGGCACCTGCACCCGGAATAACAGCAGGGGATGGCGGGTTTCAATGACCAGATCATCAAGGGTTGCCTGATCCGCTTCCAGCCCCGTTCCAAATAACGTCTGGTTATTATCAGAACCGGCGTTACCGTGTACGGCGATCCGCTGTGCTACATCATCCGGCCGCGCCTGCGCCAGCTTCCGCGCTACACCACCAAGATTAACACTGTAGGTTTGATCGGAAAGCTCATAAAGCGCATCGCCGCTCCATTCCGGGGCGGCTT
>JAJFGQ010000010.1 GCA_021776075.1 Alphaproteobacteria bacterium
CGGGATCCAGAAAAAGACAGCAGCAAAGCTGCTGACATTATGGACCCCCGCTGTTTAAGCATGCTACGCATGCCGCGGGGGTGACGGCGTAGGGGTGGCGGATCAAAATGAAATGTGCAATTCTTAATGCAAACTACTATACCCCTTTGGGTTATAGTGCTAAATAACCGGTTGCGTGATTTTAACTTGGTAAGACGCTGTATCCCGCTGTGCGCCGCCATTGGTTTGGTTTTAGGTTTTTGCCGTGTAAAAATATCTTTGTCAATATGCAAATCATCTTAACACTTTTTTTAGTAAATCGCTGATATGATGGAAAAAGGAGAGTGGTTTAATTTGTTGATCATTCTTTGGTGGTATCTTTTCATGCCAGTGTATGTGTGATACCATCCGATGATATTCTGGTGTTTTTAGAAGTGTAAACAGGAGTTTATGGATATCAGGAGAATAACCTTAACAAGAAAAGCAAGGAGAACAGCTTATGAGAAAAGATAGTAGAAAAATTCTGCTGGGGGCCGCGACTGTTGCGGCTTTGACGGCGGGTATTGTAAAGCAGGCGGATGCCGCGTTGGCAACAATGACGGCGAAGGCTGTGATATTGCAGGCCATTGCGGCCTCGGCGACTATCCAGCTTCAATTTGGGAATTTAACGACGGCCGGTCCCGCGGTGGGAACGATTAAGCTGGATGCGGCTACAGGTACTCGGACGGTCGCGGCCGGTACAGGGCTGGCATTGGCCGGTGGCGCACCTGCTGCTGCCCGTGGTTCTCTCAATCTGACTGGTCAGGCATCTGCGGCTTTGGCTGTGAGTATTTCTGTAGCGATGCCGGTGCTGGTTAATGGTGTCGATAACATGACTATGGCGAAGGTTACTGTGTTTCAGGCGGCGCCTGCTAATAATAAAGTCATCGTGGCGACGGGGGCTCTGGCAACGGGATATGCCTTTGGTGCTGGCGGAGCGCAGACTTGGCTGGTTGGCGGTGAGCTGACCAAAGGGGCCGCGGCCATCGGGACAGGAACCTACACAGATCCGAGTGTTATTTTTAATATTGTGTATAACTAATTGATTAGAGTCTCCGGCATCATTGTTGGAGTCTCTTGTTGGGGGTTATGGCGTGGCCGGTTTCTGTTCGACCGGTCCCGCTTTTCTCTGCCCTTCTTGTTGTGTTATGTCTTTAGGGTGGCGGAATTAAGAATAAGGACAGGGCCGCTTTACACGTTGCTATGATGTTATGATACAATGTGATTTAGATGGGGTGATTCAGATGAGGTGATGCCAGAAGGTATTCAGCAAGTCTTTCCAAGGCCCGATATTCAGAAAGCCCGATATTCAGAAAGGATGTCATGAAAAAAAGAAGCCAGACATTGAAGAGGTTAAAAAAGTCAGCTGCTATTGTGACGCTGAGTTCTCTTTGTGTTTATGGGGCTGTGAATGCGGTGGCCGCAACGGCCACGATGCAAATTTTTGCGAGGCTGGTGCGGGCGATAGAAGTGAATATCAGCACCTCGATGGAATTCGGTACATTGGCGATGACACTTGACCGGTCCGGTAAGGCGACGATTGATCCCCTGGTGGATAAGCTTTTTATTGACGGGAATAGCAGTCTGATTGAAGCCGGCGGTGAGCCGCGTGCCGGACGATTTTTAATCAAAGGCTCCGAGATTCCTGTGTCGGTCAGTATTGAAGACAGCGTTGTGCAGTTAACAAACGGGACGACGACTCTATCCATTAATAATTTTAATCTGGTAACGCCGAGTGGTGGCGGGCATGTCACAATAACGCCAGTGGCCCCCGGTTTTTCTGTGGTTTTGCCCGTGGGGGCAACCCTGAATACAAGGCGGGGACAATTGACGGGCAGCTATGTCGGTACAAATCGTATTTTTGCCAATTATCAATAAAGTTCTGTTGCCGCTCTATCGTCGGTGACCCTCCTGTAACATATTCTAAAATTTGTAAGTTTGTAGTGTCGTAATTATATGTTATTATGCTATTGATTAATAAGGGTAACGTGTGCGATAATCTGCGCGCGCGTTGCTATTTCGTCTTTGCGCGCGCGGGGCTTGGAATTAACAGGTGGTTGTCAGGTGGAATACGGTAAAATAAAAACGAAGCATAGGGGCGGGCGGATTGTTCTTTTCCTCGTTTTATGTGGTTTTCTGTCATTTGTGGCTGTTCAGCAGGCTCATGCGTTGCGTGTCAGTATGAAGCGCATCATATTTGAAGGTCGGGATAGAAGTTCGACCATTACCATTATTAATAATTCAGCAGTGGAAGAAATATACAGAATTGGCTGGAATCGCTATCGTATGGTAGAGGATAAAGCGCTGGTGCGTGTGAAGGATGGGGATGAAGAAGGCGCTGCCGGTGTTTTATGGGCAGAAGATATGATCCGTTATGCGCCGCGTCGTGTGAAGGTTGCTGCCGGAGGGACACAGCAGGTGCGTTTGTTGTTGCGCCGGCCTCGTGATCTTGCCGAAGGTGAATACCGGGCGCATATCCATATTGTAACAGAAGAAAAGGCGGAGGAATTTGTTTCCGACGCGGTGGATCAGGCCGCTCTGGAAGGAAAGCAAGCTGTTGTTATGAACATGCAGCCGGGGATTAGTATGCCTGTCATCGTGCGTCACGGTAAGATGACGGCAACGTCGGAGATGAGCGAGCCGCGTCTTGTCCTGAACAAGGATGATATGAGCGTGAGTTTCAAACTGCATCGTGAAGGAAACAGAAGCCTTTATGGTAATGTACGGTTTTTCTGTATCGGTAACGGTCAGGATGTTTATGTGCGTGATATTCGGGGTATTGCTGTTTATCCCGAAGTTTCCCAGCGCTCTGTTGCCTATAACATTGAATATCCCAAAAAAGGTGCCGAGCATTGCAATAAAATGCGGATAGAATATGTGGCAGAGAGGGATGATAGCTTGTTCAAAGGCGCATTGATGTCCCAAATTGAAGTGGATGCCGTCCGCTAATTCTGGGAACGCTCCCGTAAACTTTAAATTATTCAAAAATAGGTTAGTTGTAGGTTATAGTCGTTTTCGTTAAGAATAAGACAATTTCGTCACCCCCGCGATCCTGCGATAGCAGGATAAGAACGGCGGGGGTCTGGTTAGGAGCGCGGCACATCTGTGCGCTGTGTTTTGCCGGATGCCCGCTTTATGTGCCCGAAGCAGCGAAGCTGCATGGGCGTTATGGTTCACGCGCTACGCGCTTCGAACCAATTATGTGCGGGCATGACAATGTCTTATTTTTAATTAGAATGACAATAGTCGTTGTAGCCTTGTGCATATAGGGCGGCACTCAGGTCACCGTGTATGATATGGTTGTCCAGATTTTTCAGCACAAGTGGTTTGGGGCGATAGCCGATCCCTAGTCCTGCGGCTTGCAGCATCGGTAAATCGTTGGCGCCGTCACCGATGGTCATGATGTCATTGGTTTGCAAATTTAATGTTTCTGCGTAGCGTTGGAGGCATTGTAGTTTGGCCGTTTTATCAAGTATAGGGTCTTCTACGCGCCCGGTTAGTTTCCCGTCTTTGATCTCTAATAGATTGCCATGATGATGGTGAAACCCCACTTGTGCGGCAATGGATTCGGTGAAAAATGTAAAGCCTCCGGAGATCAGGACGCAAATGGCCCCGTTTTTTGCCATTGTCCGTATGAGACTTTCAGCGCCCGGGTTTAATTTTGTTCTGTGCAATATGTTTTGCAGAAGGACAGCATCATGGCCTGTTAGCAGGGCAACACGTTTTTTCAGCGCGGTGGTGAAGTCGATTTCCCCCCGCATGGCCTGTTCTGTAATGGTAACGACTTTGTCGCCGATTCCCGCTTCCTTTGCCAGTTCATCCAGAGTCTCGCCTTTTACAATCGTACTATCCATGTCAGCGAGCAGGAGTTTTTTACGTCTGTTTTTTGTCGGGCTGATAAAGACATCAATTTTTCTGTTGAAGATCATCTTTCGTATTTGATGAATCTGGTCGGTGTGAGGTTTGGTTGATAGAGGAAGATCAACGGCCTTTTGCGGTTTAAGCCATGTTGGTTCTCCGACAAGGCTTATGGCCTGCGTGTTCAGGTGATGCGTGACTTGTGATAAATCGTCCGGGGCGAGCGGAAAGTCAGAGGCAACCAATGTCAGAATAAAAATCATCATAAATTACTACAAAATTTGCTTGCCCTTCATCCTGCCGGAAAATATAACTTAAGTCAGTTCTTATATGACAGGGTGAGTTTATCTTGAAGCCAACAGATATAAAAGACCCAGAGTACTTCCATAAGGTTGTTGATTGCCAGTATGCTTGTCCGGCTCATACGCCGGTCCCGGAATATATTCGCCTGATCGTTGCCGGACGCTATACGGATGCTTATATGGTCAATTGGGAATCGAATGTTTTTCCGGGGGTTCTGGGGCGCACTTGTGACCGTCCTTGTGAACCGGCCTGTCGTCGTGGTCGCGTGGCCAATGATGAGGAACCTGTTGCGATTTGTCGTTTGAAACGCGTGGCGGCTGATAATAAGGACGATATTACAGAACGTCTACCACCTATTCCGAAAGAGAAAAACGGTAAACGGATTGCTCTGATTGGTGGGGGTCCGGCTTCATTGACTGTGGCGCGGGATCTTATGCCTTTGGGGTATGAATGCGTGCTGTATGACGATCAAGAACGCGGCGGCGGCATGATGCGCAGTCAGATACCGGCCTTCCGTTTGCCGGAGAAGGTTTTGTCTGAAGAGGTTAATTATATTCTGGATATGGGCGTTGAATGTCATTTCGGAACATGGATTTCCAGTATGAAAGAAATGCTGGATAAGAATTTCGATGCTGTTTTTGTTGGTACGGGTGCGCCACGAGGGCGTGATCTTCCTGATCTGCCGGGCCGTAAGGAAGCGGATGATAATGTGCATATCGGTATTGAGTGGCTTGCCAGCGTTGCGTTTGAACATACGGCTAAAATCGGAAAAAAGGTTATTGTTCTGGGCGGTGGAAATACGGCGATGGATTGTTGCCGGACAGCGCGTCGTCTGGGTGGTGAAGAGGTGCGCGTTGTTGTGCGTAGCCCGTTTGCAGATATGAAGGCCTCCCCCTGGGAAAAAGATGACGCCATCGCAGAAGATATTCCGATCCTTGATAATCATGTGCCGCAATCGTTTGAGATAGAGAACGGCAAGCTCAAAGGTATGACATTTGAGAAAGTGGAAGCTGTTTATGACGAAAACGGTAAGCGCTCTCTCGTGCCGACGGGTGAAGAGCCGGTCTTTATAGAATGTGACGATGTTTTAATGGCAATCGGTCAGGAAAACTCATTCACATGGATTGAACAGGATATCGGTATTGAATTTGGTAAATGGGACATGCCGGAAGTCAATCCGGTAACATTTCAGTCTTCTCTGCCACACGTCTTTTTTGGTGGTGATGCCGCTTTCGGGCCGGAGAATATTATTACGGCTGTGGCGCAGGGACATCAGGCGGCCGTGTCGATTGATTTATTCTGCAACGGTGAAGATGTTAAAAATCGTCTGGCGCCCGGTGTAACGATCATGAGCCAGAAAATGGGTGTACATGAATGGGTTTACGACAATGATATCTCTGATGATGACCGCTATGCCGTACCCCATGCTGATAAGGCAACGGCTCTGAAAAACATGAAAATAGAAGTCGAACTCGGCTTCGATCAGGATCAGGCTTATAAAGAAGCTATGCGCTGCCTGAATTGTGATGCGCAAACCGTCTTTGCTGATGAAAAATGTATTGAGTGTGATGCTTGCGTTGATGTTTGCCCGACGGACTGTATTACCTTTACTGATAATGCTGAGGAAGCGGATTTGCGTCAGACATTAAGCGCGCCGTCTAATAATAATGAGCAGGACTTGTATGTCTCCGGTACGCTACCGACTCAAAGAGTGATGGTGAAAGATGAAGATATTTGCCTTCATTGTGGTCTGTGCGCCGAGCGTTGCCCGACAGCAGCATGGGATATGAAGAAATTTCTCTACGAAGTAACAAAAGCAGGCCGGGGATGAAAAAAATTGAGTCCGTCAATGAATTCGTTATTCGCTTTGCGAATGTAAATGGCACCGGGTCATGGAGTGCCAATCTTTTATTCGCCCGCGCAATCTTTCGTATGGGCATCCCGATCAGTCCGAAAAATATTTTTCCCTCCAATATTCAGGGCCTGCCGACATGGTACGAAGTACGTATCAGCGGCAAGGGTTATATCGGCACAAGAGGTGGCGTTGACATTATGGTTGCCATGAACCCGCAGAGCATGGCCAAAGACCTGAAGGAACTGGGTGCTGGCGGTTATTTTGTCTATGATAATACCAAGCCCTTAAACCCGGCGTTTGTACGCGAAGATATCAATTATATTGGCCTGCCGCTCACAGAAATATGTATCCGGGAATATAAGGACCCCAAATTACGCCAGCTCTTTAAAAACATCATTTATGTGGGGGCGTTGGCGGCTCTGGTCGATGTCGATTTTGAAGTGCTCAAAAATCTGGTGGCGAGTCAGTTCAAGGGTAAGGAAAAACTGATTGAGCCGAATATCAAGGCCTTGGATCTGGGTTATAATTACGCCAAAGAAAATTTTGAATGTCCGATAGGCATCCGTGTGACAGCTTGTGATAATGTAGGTGATAAGATTTTAATAGACGGTAATGCGGCGCTGGCTCTGGGGTCTTTGTATGCCGGGGCTTCTGTGGTGTCATGGTATCCGATTACACCGTCGACCTCGCTTATTGATTCCTACAAAAAATACGCCAAAAAACTGCGGACTGACCCTGAAACAGGCGGAAATAATTACGCCATTGTGCAGGCCGAAGATGAATTATCGGCCATCGGTATGGTTTTGGGCGCTTCATGGAACGGAGCGCGAGCTTTTACGGCCACCAGCGGACCGGGTGTATCACTGATGAGCGAATTTCTTGGCTTTGCTTATTTTGCGGAGGTGCCGGTTGTCCTGTTTGATATTCAGCGCTCCGGGCCATCAACTGGTATGCCGACACGCACGCAGCAATCTGACCTGATTTCCTGCGCCTATGCCTCGCACGGCGATACCAAGCATGTGTTGATCATTCCCTCTACGCCAAAAGAATGTTTTGACTTTGCTGCGGATGCTTTTGATCTTGCCGATCGTTTGCAAACACCGGTTATTGTTATGAGCGATCTGGATCTTGGTATGAATGACACGATGTCAGAACCTTTGACATGGAATGATGACCGTCAATATGATCGCGGCAAGGTCTATTCCGGCGATGATCTGGAGGCCATGACGGAACGTTATGGCCGGTATCTCGATGTTGATGGTGATGGCATCGGGTATCGCACTTTGCCGGGTGCTCATCCGAGTAAGGGATCATTTTTTACCCGTGGTAGTTCGCATAACGCTTATGCGGCCTATACGGAAGACAGCGGTTCTTATGTTGAAGGCATGGAACGCCTGCTGAAAAAATGGGAAACGGCAAAGCAATATGTTCCCGGCCCTGATATCCGCTCTGACAATAACGAAATCGGGCTTGTCTTCTATGGTACCAGTGCGGACTCTGCGCAGGAGGCCATGGACAGGCTGTCAGAAAACGGTGTGGCCGTCGATGCGATGCGTATTCGGGCTTTGCCGTTTAATGATGATGTGGAAGCGTTTATTGCCGGTCATGACAAAGTGTTTGTTATCGAGCAAAACCGTGATGCGCAAATGCGCACCTTGCTTAGCAATGAATGCGGCATAGACCCGGCGCGGATGATCCCGGTTCTCAGCTTTGACGGTATGCCGATTACAGCCAACACAATTTACGATAAAATCAATGAATATCTGTCGGTTGCCAAGGGCAAAAAGAAAGTTGCATAGGAAAAATCATGAGCTACATTAACCCGTCCTTTCGTCACCCTAACCTGCCCGTTAATGATATAGGCTGCACAAAAACGGATTATGAAGGCGCAATTTCAACTTTATGTGCCGGTTGCGGCCATGACTCGATCAGCGCTGCCGTTGTACAGGCTTGCTTTGAAATGTCGATTGAGCCGCACCGTGTTGCAAAATTATCCGGTATAGGTTGCTCTTCCAAAACGCCTGCATATTTTCTAAACCAATCCCATGGGTTTAATTCCGTACATGGCCGTATGCCTTCGGTGGCAACAGGCGCGAACATGGCAAACCGCGATATGATCTATATCGGTGTATCCGGTGACGGCGATACGGCGTCTATCGGCATGGGGCAGTTCGTTCATGTGGCGCGCCGTAATCTCAACATGCTTTACATGGTTGAAAATAATGGTTGTTACGGCCTGACCAAGGGGCAGGATTCTGCAACAGCTGATATTGGTTCAAAGGCAAAGGGCGGTGTTGAGAATGTTTATGCGCCGATTGATTTGGTTAATGTTGCGCTGGAGCTTGGTGCAACATTTGTAGCCCGTAGCTTTTCCGGTGATAAGAAACAGCTTGTGCCGTTGATACAGGCCGCGCTCAGCCATCAGGGCTTTGCCTTTATTGATGTCGTCTCGCCTTGTGTGACCTTCAATAACAATCCCGGTTCTACCAAGGCTTACGATTATGTGCGTGAACATGCGGAAATTACGGGAAGCGTTGATTTTGTACCGAAAAAAGATGAAATTACCGCCGATTACGAACCCGGCACATCCACGAATATAACGTTGCATGACGGTTCCGCACTGCAACTGCATAAGCTTGCCAAAGACTTTGATCCGCAGGACCGGCGTGCGGCAACACGGGCGTTGGAGAATGCCAAAGACCATGGCGGTATTCTAACCGGATTGATCTATATCGATCCTGATACAAAAGATTTGCATAATATATTGGGCACAACCGAAACCCCGTTGCGTGATCTGGATCAGGATACGCTCTGCCCGGGGAATGACGCGCTCGCCGCGATTAACGAGAGCCTGCGCTAGTTGTTAGAACCGCAAACAAGCCGCTCCGCTTCATCCCAGTTAATTTGTTCCGTCGATGAAATGTCGGCAGAAAGCTTGTCCAGTATGCCGTCCTGAATCTCGCTTAAACGGCGAGCCTCCGCATAGGGGATTTCCGGGTGAAACATGACCATGGAATAGCGCGGAATAAATTGATCCGGGTAGCGTTTTTCCAGTTCAAATCCGATTTGTTTTTTAAGTTGAAACTTGGGATCAGCCGTTGTATCCCGCATTTCCACAAAATTTTCAATCGCCATATCGGCAATGGCATCAGTATTGGGCTTGCGTTGTTTTTCCAGTTCTTTGAACAGGGTTTCCCAGTCGGGGTTATCGAACTCAAGCAGGGCATTCAAAGCCGTACAGTCTTCAAACCCGCAATTCATACCCTGTCCGAAGAACGGTACGATACCGTGGGCGGCATCGCCCAGTACGATGGCTTGCCCGCCGATACGCCACGGATTGCATCTGATCGTGGCCAGAGCGCCCGTCGGGTTGTTAAAGAAATCATCTGCCAGTGTGGGCATGAGTGCCACAGCATCCGGGAAGACCCGTTGAAAAAATGCGGCAACATCTTGTTTTGTTTGCAGTGCTTCAAAACTATCTTCGCCTTCATAGGGCGAAAATAACGTGCAGGTAAAGTTGCCATCCATATTCGGCAAGGCAATCAGCATATAGCTTTTGCGCGGCCAGATATGAAGAGCATGCTTGTCTATACGAAAACCGCCGTCTTCAGCAGGCGGTATAACCAGTTCTTTGTAGCCATGTTCCAGAAAGTTCTGCGCATAGCTGAAGTTTTCTACATTTTCCAGCATGGCTTGCCGGATAACCGACCATGCGCCGTCTGTTCCGATGGTAACAGCGGCTTTAATGTGTTCTTCCTGCTGTGTCTCTTCATTCAGAAACGTAAGGGTTGCCTTCTCGACATTGTAATTGGTACAGCGCCGATTAAATGAAATATCCAGGTTGTCGTATGCGTCTGCGGCTTCGAGCAACAGGATATTCAGCAAGCCGCGGGAAATGGCGTAAATAACTTCATCTTCTTTCTGGCCGTAAGGGACAAAGGAGGTGTTGCCTTCTGTGTCATGTAACATACGGCCCTTCATCGGGATGGCTATCTCAAGGGCTTTGTCCCGTAGTCCGACTTCTTCCAGTGCCTTCAGGCCGCGTGAGGTCACGACAAGATTTATCGATCGTCCTGCAGGTACGCCGCCTTTGCGCATATCGGGGCGACGCTCATAAAGGGTTACATCGAACCCTTTTTTCGCCAGAATGATAGCTGTAAGCGGACCAATTAAGCCGCCCCCGACAACATGTATTGTTTCTGTGCTCATAATTATCCGGCCTCCGACAGTTGCTCTGATTGACCAATTTGTGCCGCAAAAATCTGCACAAATTTATAAACATCTGTGAAGCTGTTATAAAGCGGTGTTGGTGCTAAACGGATGCAGTCCGGTTCCCGCCAGTCGCAAACAACGCCACCGGCCTGAAGGGCTTCAAAAACATTTTTACCGCCTTCTGCAAGCACAATAGAGATCTGGCAGCCTCGTTCATCGGCTGCGCGCGGTGTCATGATGGTAAAATCATCACTGTTCAGGTTATCCAGCAGAAACTCGAGATAACCGGTGAGCGCGACGCTTTTGTTGTGCAGCATTTCCATGCCGGCTTCTTCAAAAATATCGAGAGACGCCTTAATGGCGGCTAAAGACAAAACAGGCGGGTTTGAAATCTGCCAGCCTTCTGCACCGGGAATAGGTTTGAAATGTGGCTCCATCTGGAAACGTGTTTCCTTGTCATGTCCCCACCATCCGGCAAAGCGGGGCAGGTCTGAATCATGGGCATGGCGTTCATGAACAAAACAACCGGACAGGCTGCCCGGTCCAGAATTCAGGTATTTATAGGAACACCAGCAGGCAAAATCAACGTCCCAGTCATGGAGGCTGAGAGCGGCATTCCCCGCAGCATGGGCCAGATCAAAACCAACGAGGCAGCCTTTTTCATGGCCTGCTTTTGTGATGCGCTCCATGGCGAATAATTGTCCGGTATAGTAGTTCACACCGCCTATCATGATGAGGGAAATTTCATTGCCTTGTTCCGCAATAAGAGATTCAATATCTTCTGTACGAAGCGTTCTTTCGCCTTCTCGCGGTGAAATTTCAACCAGAGACTTGAGCGGGTCAAAGCCGTGAAATTTGATTTGGGATTCCACAGCATAGCGATCCGAGGGAAAGGCATTGCCTTCGATTAGGATTTTATAACGGTCTTTTGTCGGGCGGTAAAAAGACACCATCATCAAATGAAGATTGACGCTTAAAGAATTCATCATGACGACTTCGATTTGTTTTGCCCCGACAATATGAGCCATTTGTTTCGTGACAAATTCATGGTAGTCCCGCCACGGGTTTTTCCCCCGGAAATGGGCTTCCACAGCCATGTTGCCCCAGTCATCCAGTTCCTGCATCAGGGCGGCATTGACGGCTTTGGGTTTTAGCCCCAGAGAGTTTCCGCAGAAATAAACGCAGTCTTTATCTTCTTTTGTTTTGGGAATGCTAAATTTTTCACGGTAGGAGGCGAGGGGATCAGTCTGATCCATTTCCTGCGCAAAAGTGGCGTCTGTGCGGTATTCATTCGTCATGGTTTTACCTCATATAAAACAGGGCGGCTGGGGGCAGCATCGCCCATAAAGGGCGCAATTTGCAAATTCAGTAAATAAGCGCCGTCTTTAATGTCGTCAGGCACATAAATTAATTCTGTAATCGTTTTATCGGAGGCGCTTGTCTGATCAATATTATTACCGTCTGTAACACCCCAGAAAATATGGTGCCCTGTAAGCTTTTCGTCATCCACACGATCCACAGACGGCATATCGACCAGTAAATGCTTTACGCCTTGTTCGGTAATATACGTCATGGCTTCGGCAGAAAAGAAAGGCGGCAAGTCGTCACTGTAATTCCGTGTGGTTTTATCAGGGCTGTTGGGGGTTGTGCGGATGATCAGGGCATCCGAAAAATCCGGGTGATTGTGGTGCAGCATGGCGGGCGTAATCACGTTGTCTTCCGGTGTTACGGTTAGAAGCGTCGCCGGAATCAGGCTGTCTTTTATGATGTCGTAAACATGGATGGCGTTTGATGAAATATGCCCGACACATTCCGTGTGCGTGCCATGTAAATGGGGGGAGAAGGTGTAAACGTCACAATTGCAGCTGCCACCCTGTGCAATAGCGCCGGTGAATCCTTCGGTTTCATAGGGTTCTTTAGAGGCGGGCGCTGCACCAAATGCTGATAATTGCGCGCCTTCAAACCGCACGGGAATAGAGATATCCAGCGGATGGTTTAAATTCACATCATAGCGTGTACCATTGAGCGTTACCGTAATGTCCATAAGGGTTATAGTCCTGCGTTTTTTCCGGTTTCAGTGTAACCCAGCCATTCCTTGGCGGTGCCGGACAGAATACGCTGTCTCTGCTCATCGCGCAGGCGCGGCAGTTGGCGCGGATCTCCCCCGGCATCACGATGCGGGATCCAGTTAAAATATTGCCAGGCTTCTTCCATGGTTGTGTCCGGTCCCGGTAAATGCTCGACCATATGACCGGGATAAATACCCTTCACGGTGTCATAGGGACATTTATTCCCCTTCGGGTCTTCCATGCTCTGCGGATCAAAGGGGTCAATTTCGCCCAAAGGATACGGGTAGTCCGATCCCATAGCGATCCGGTTAATTCCAATGGTATTGACCAGCGTTTCAAACCCCCACGGGCTGTGCGTCAGGGTGTCTGTGTAAATCGCGCATTGCCGTACTGTCGCGTAGGGGTCGAGCTGCGAACGGTTGGCAAATAAATCCGGGCGACAATAAGCGCCGTGTTCCAGCCTGCCGATTAACCCTGTAAAAGCACCGCCGCCATGCGCGTAAAGGACTCGTAAATCAGGCAATTGTTCATGAACACCGCTACACCGCATGGAATCAAAAGCCATAGCCGTTTCCATACCCATACCGATAAGCCATGGTCGCCAGTTACGACCGGGATTCATACGGTTTTTCAGGTGCTTTTCTTCCGGCTTCATAAAGCCGCCCCACGGATGAACAAAGACAGCCATACCCAGATCATTCGCCGCTTCAAAAATCGGATAAAGATAAGGATGCCCAATATCCATGCCATCAATATTTGAATTAACTTCAACGCCACGTAAGCCCAGATTATCGCGCAGCCGTCTCATTTCCTTGATCGCCTGATTAGGAAAGCGCATGGGAAGCGCACCCAGCGCCGTAAAACGATCAGGGAATTTTGAAACAATATTCGCGTTATCATCATTTAAGATTTTGCAGATTTCCGTCGCATCATTTTCATTATCAACATAATCAGGAATCATCATCGGTGTGGGAGATAAAACTTGCATCGTAATACCGTGATGATCACAGGATTTTATACGCGCCGCACCGTCATAAGAATCATCTTCGATCACACGATTAACATTACCATGCCCATCAACCATTTCCGCGCAACACGGCTTTGTTTCATGGGCACGGATACGGATGAACTTTTCGTAGTGTGAAAATTTCGCCAGTGGTTCATAGGTGTCCGGTGAGGTCGTCGTATGGGTATGAACGTCCCATTTTTCTGCCGGTTTATAAGGATAGGTCATGCTTATATATTTATCCTATGGTGCGGGGGCCGCAGGTTTTTGCAAAACGCTTTTGCATTCATTGCAGGTTCTGTTGTCTTCACTTTCCCAGAAACGGTTAAAAATTTTGGGTAAATCCTCGACAATATTCTTGAGCTGCACGTAATCCTCATGGATTTTATTGTTGCAGTCATCACAATACCAGATAAAGCCGTCCAGTTCTCCTTCGGTGCGTTTGCGTTCAATCACAAGCCCGACCGTATTTTCAAAACGCTGCGGGGAATGATGAATATGCGGCGGCAAAAGGAATACTTCGCCTTCCTTAATCTCAATATCTTCCGGGCCGTTATCTCCCATCACACGCAGAACCATGTCACCTTCAACCTGATAGAAAAATTCTTCACCAACATCATGGTGATAGTCTTTGCGGATATTAGGGCCGCCAATAACCATGATAATAAAATCACCCATTTCATAGAGTTCCTGATTGCAAACAGGCGGTTTTAATTTATCGCGGTTGTCATCAATCCACTTTTTAAGGTTAAACGGTGTCATGGAACGGGTCATGATTTTGGTCCTCCGGGTCTGTAAGCTTTGCAGGTTAATTCAATCGCAATGGGTGTTGGTAGTTTGTTAATTTCAATTGTTGTGCGGCAGGGCGGGTTCTCCGCAAAATATTCGGCCCAGAGCGCATTATATTTTTTGAAGTCATCATCCATATTGGTCAGAAAAACGGTTACATCAACAAGGTCTGTCCACTCCGCACCGGCGGCTTCCAGAATATCGCGTACATTCTGAAAGACACTGCGGCATTGTGCCTCAATGTCATAGGCGGTGATGTTACCTTCCTTATCCAGCGTCACGCCGGGAATATCTTTTGTGCCTTTTTGCCGCGGCCCGACACCGGATAAATAAAGTGTGTCCCCTGCCCATCTGGCATGAGGGTACAACCCCACCGGTTCAGGGGCCGTATCCGAATTTTTCACAACAGATTGGGACATGGTTTTCTCCTATGTTAACGCGGACGGCCAATTGTTTTTTCCTGCGTGAAAAACTGCATCGCCCGCCATTTGCCCTCACGCCCTATACCGGACTTTTTAAAACCACCAAAGGGCGCTTCCAAATCACGTAAATTCCAGCAATTCTGCCAAACCATACCGTTTTCCAGCCGTGTGGCTACCCGATCGGCACGGTTCTGATCTTGCGTCCAGACCGAAGCTGCCAAACCATAATCTGTGCTGTTCGCCATCTCGATCACTTCGTCCTCTGTGCTAAACGGCATCAAGGTTACAACAGGTCCAAAAATCTCTTCCCTGTTGGTCCGGCAAGTATGCGGCAGACCATCAATCACGGTGGGTTCAATAAAATAGCCGTCCTTGCAACGCCCTTCAAGAATGCGACGGTTTCCACCCGTCAGGACGGTTCCGCCTTCCTCCTTCGCCAACGCAATATAGGAAAGAACCTTTTCCATGTGGTCTTTTGAAACCGTCGCCCCATGCTGCGTATTCGTATCTTTCGGATCACCGATTTTTATGGTTTCCACTTTTTTGATGAAATCAGCTTTAAATCTGTCATAAATCGTATCCTGAATAAACAAACGCGAACCGCACAAACAAACCTGCCCCTGATTGGCAAAAGCTGCTGTTTTTGCGCCCTCCAGCGCTTTATCCCACTCCGCATCGTCAAAAATAATCGTCGGATTTTTACCACCCAGTTCCAGCGAGACTTTTTTGAGCTGTTTCGCAGCATTTGTATAAATTTCGATCCCTGTTGCCGTTCCGCCAGTAAAGGAAATTGTTGGGATATCCGGGTGGTTTGTAATAGCAGAACCAATGTTCGCGCCCTTACCATGCAGAATATTCAAAACACCGGGCGGAAACCCAGCTTCATTAATCAATTCAGACAACATATAAGCCGTCATCGGCGTGACTTCGCTCGGTTTAGCAATCACGCAATTCCCGGCAGCCAACGCCGGAGAAAATTTCCATGTAAAAAGAAGAAAAGGCAAATTCCACGGCGAAATAGTCGCCACAACGCCAAAAGGTTGACGCAACGTGTAGGTATAGGAAGTATCTTTCTCAAACACATCGCCCTTGAACTGAATTGCCGCATCGGCAAATGTCCGTAAATTAGCTGTACCACGCGGAATATCGAGGGCACCCGCCAAAGAAACCGGTTTGCCGTTATCTTTAGATTCAGCCTGAATAAAATTATCCTGCCGCTCATCAATCAAATCGGCGAGCTTGTTCATCATGGCGGCGCGCTCTTCCGCCGGCGTATCGCGCCATGCCGGAAAGGCATTTTGTGCTGCGATAACGGCGCGATCCAGATCATCCTTATTAGAATCGGGGACAAGCGCATAAGGCTGCCCCGTGGCCGGTTCAATTGTTTCAAAATACTGGCCGGATAGCGGCTCAACCATCTCGCCATTCACGAAATTCATGATTTTTTTATTATGCAGAGTCATAAATATGCTCCTTTTTTAAAAATAGCCTATTCTCTATAAACAGCCCGTTCGGCCACCATCAACAGGCAGGTTTATACCGTTAATATAAGCCGCCGCCGGACTAGCCAGAAAAGCAATCGCCTGTGCCAGTTCTTCCGGGTTCCCCATGCGACCAACAGGAATAATAGAAAGCTCTGCGGCTTTTGTTTCGTCTATGGATTTACCCTGTTTTGCAGCCTTGCCTTCGATAATTTCTGCCATACGATCTGTGTCTGTTGCACCGGGCAGGATATTATTCACAGTAATGCCGAAACCGCCCAGTTCACTGGCCAGCGTTTTAGCCCAGCTCGCCACAGCACCGCGTATCGTATTGGACACGCCCAATCCCGTAATTGGCATTTTCACAGATGTTGAAACAACATTAATAATCCGGCCATAGCCTTCGGATTTCATTCCATCCAGAACGGCTTGCATCATAATATGATTGCCGATTAAATGCTGCGTAAAAGCTGCCATGAACTGATCTTCTGTCGCTGTGTGAACAGGCCCGGCAGCCGGGCCGCCTGTGTTATTCAGCAGGATATGGACAGGGGGAGCTGATTTTACATGATTCAATATAGTTTGTTTGAGTTTATCGGGATCGCTGAAATCTGCGGTTAGGGCTTTGTGAGTTTGCCCGGCGCTTGTGTCCAGCCCGGCACGCACAGCCTCCAGAGCCTCTTCATTCCGCGCCATCACAGTCACAGAGGCGCCGCGTGCCGCCAGTTCCTGCGCTGCCGCCCGGCCAATGCCTTTAGATGCCCCGCAGACAATCGCGTTTTTTCCTGATAAATCGATATTCATGGCTTCTCATGTAACATACAGGAGGCGGGGAAGAAACAAAAAAGCTATAATATCTCTTGTCTATTTCCTACTCTGCCTTAGGTTATAGATGTCTTCGATTGTGAAATTACGAAAGGGTTCTGTTATGGATGTAAAAGATCAGGTTGTATTGGTTACGGGCGCAAATCGCGGTATCGGAAAAGCCTATGTTGAGGAGTTTCTCAAAGCAGGGGCCCGGAAGGTCTATATGGGTGTTCGTAATCTGGACACCGTCAGGGATATGGCCGAAGCTCATCCCGATAAGCTCATCCCGCTGGAACTTGATATAACAAACCCGGAGCATATCAGAGAGGCCGTTGAAAAGGCTTCGGATACAACGATCTTGATCAATAATGCGGGTGTTCTTTTTATGGGTAGTTTGTTTGAGGAGAATCAATTAATCAACGCCCGTACGGAAATGGAAGTTAATTACTTTGGAACACTGGCTATGATTCAGGCTTTTGCACCGGTTCTGAAGAAAAACGGAGGTGGTTTGATTGCTGCTGTTTCTTCTGTGGCGGGCTTTTTGATGTTTCCCGGTATTGCTTCTTATAGTGCTTCCAAAACGGCGATACGTTTTATTATACAAGCCGCCCGGCAGGAATTGGCCGCTGACGGAATCAAAGTGATGGGTGTTTATCCGGGTCCGATTGATACGGATATGGCCAAAGATTTTGACATGGAAAAAGCTTCGCCCTGTGATGTGGCTAAAGAAACCATTGCCGCCATTGAATCCGGTGTTGATGATGTGTTTCCCGATCCCTTTGCAAAAGAGCTTTATGCTGCATATAAAGTGTCCCCTCAGAAGGCGGAAGAAAATATATGGGCCAGTCTTCTTTCAATGGAAGAAGCGGCCTAAGTTATTGCATTCTGCGTGAGTTTCATTGTGAATGATTGTTTGTAAGCATCCTTTTTTAGACCGTGGTTTTCGCCCGTTTTTTACGCTGGGCGCTTTCTATGCAGCGAGCAGCATTCTTTTATGGGTTTTGCATTGGAAGGGTGTGTTTTTAGCGCCGGCTATATTTGATGATCCTGTGCTCTGGCACGGTCATGAGATGATTTACGGTTTTACGATAGCTATCATCGCAGGCTTCTTGCTGACGGCTATTCCGAACTGGACCGGAACGGTGCCGGTGCAGCATATTTATCTTCTGGTTCTTGTTGCGCTTTGGGTTTCCGGGCGCGTGGTTATGATTGTGCCGGGGATAGATTTCCGGCTGGCGGCTACGGTTGATCTGGCTTTTATTCCCTGTCTGGCATTCAGTCTGGCTGTGCCTCTTCTTCGTAGCGGAAATAAACAAAATTTTGTTTTTCTGCTCATGCTTGCGGTTCTTTTTTGCAGCAATCTTTTCCTGTTTATTTATCAGGATAAAGCAGCATTTTATGCTGCGGTTTTGGTTGTTATCTCCATGATCTCATTGATAGGCGGGCGGGTTATTCCCTCCTTCACTGTGGCAACTTTACGCCGTAAGGGCGTGAATGTTTTGCAGACGCCTCAGCCAAGGGCTGATATCGCTGCTCTTGTTTCTCTGGCCTGTATCTTGATAGCTGTTCTTATGCTTGGTGTTGACAGCCCTGTCACGGGATTACTTGCTTTTGTGTCGGCGGCTGTTCATTTGTTGCGGTTGCGACATTATCATACGCACAGGGTTTGGAGTGATCCGTTGCTCTGGAGCCTTCATTTGGGGTATTTGTGGTTAATGGCAGGGCTGGTGCTTTTGGGGTTGTCTGGTTTTAATCTGGTGACGCCAAGTGCCGCGCTTCACGCTTTTACAACCGGGTGCATTGGCAGCATGACGTTGAGCATGATGTGTCGGGTGGCGCTGGCGCATACGGGCAGAAACCTGATTGCAAGCCCTTTGACGACATTTTTGTTTCTGTCTATGCAGTTGGTTGCTTTCATACGCGTCTGCGGGCCGGTTGTCCTGCCTGCTTTTCATGGTGAATGGATCATGTTATCGGGCGGGCTTTGGACGTTGGTGTTTGCGCTGTATCTTTTGGCTTATCTTCCTGTGTTGTGGTCTCCGCGTCCCGATGGGCGTTCGGAATAGCGGTAAAGAGTCTTAATTATGACACATCAAGGCCGATATCAAGTGCTGTGACGCTATGTGTTAGGGCACCGACGGAGATCATATCAACGCCGGTTTCGGCAATAGCGCGGACGGTGTCCAGAGTAACCCCGCCCGACGCTTCGGTCAGGATGCGTCCATCGACGAGCGTTACGGCCTGACGCAACATATCCGGCGCCATATTATCCAGCAGTACAACGTCAAATTTATACTGTAGCGCGTCTTCAAGCTGTTCCAGAGTGTCGACTTCAAGCTCGATTTTGAGCATATGTCCCGCATTTTTACGGGCAGCTTCAAGGGCTATGTCGATGCCGCCTGCCAGTGCGATATGGTTGTCTTTAATCAACACAGCATCACCCAATCCGAAGCGATGATTTTGACCGCCGCCCCTCCGTATTGCGTATTTTTGCAAAGTCCGCAACCCCGGTAAGGTTTTGCGGGTGCAGGTAATGCGGGCTTTTGTCCCTTTCACGGCTTCCACATAGGCGCGTGTTTGTGTGGCAATCCCGGACAGATGCGTCATAAAATTCAGGGCTGTGCGCTCCCCCGTTAAAATAGAACGGGACAATCCTTCGACGCTTAGAATATCCTGCCCGGCGGCAAGGTTTTCACCGTCTTTTGCATGCGCCGTGATTTTGAGGGTTTTATCGAGCATATGAAAGGCCGCAAAAGCGGCCTCCAGTCCGGCTAGTACGCCGTCCTGCCGTGTGCGCATCACGGCTTTCCCTCTATGATCTGCCGGGATCAGGGAGTCTGTCGTGATATCATATCCCTGTCCTAAATCTTCATGCAGGGCGCGGCGTACAATGTCGGCAATCACAAGATGATGAAGAGTCATGGTTTCTGCATCCTGTTTCGCACCAGTTGGATGTGAAGGCGGAGGTTATAAAGTTCGTCCGTATAGGAAAGCGGTACGGTTGTGTTTTTGGCTTCGCTGTCAATCCGGTCGAGCGTATCCAGCATCTCCTGTAAATCAGTGTCGCCTTGTCGTGCTTGTTCTTCTGTTTTTTTTAGGCTTTTGTACCATTTATAGATCCGGGAACGGACGCGCCAGCGGTAAGAAGGCGGAGCAATCTTTATAAGAGGAATGAGGACTGTCAGTAGGGGGATTAGCATGATTTTTAGCCGGTCCACTATGTCGGCCAGCCAGAAGGGTAAATAACGCTGTAACAGACTGGGGCCGTGTTTGTGATAGCGTTGTGCCTCTGCACTGATCGGGAAATCGGTAAAGGATAATGAGGGAAAGCTTTCCTTTGAGCCAAAGGGGCTGCCGACTCCTTCATTGACCATTTTATGAACGGAGAAGGCTGTTTGTACCAACAGTGCTTTTAGGGCCGGGTGAATGTCTTTATGGGCGATCAGCGTGGCAGCGGGACTGATAAGCTGTGTTTCCTGTGCTGGGATATTGGCGGAGAGGTCAAGCACCCCTTTCGGCAAATAGACCTTTGATAAAAATGGATAAATACGCGTATAGGCACCGGCCCGTTCTATAGACATGAGTGTCAGATCCTTTTGGCGTAATAAAGTCTGAATCAAGGGCGCGCTATATCCCGCAACAATAAAGGCCGCATCGATTTTCTTTTTTTCGAGGGCCGTTTGTATGTCTGTGCTGTCCAAGGGAAGAAATGTTGTGTTGTCCGGTGTAACGCCATTTTTGGCCAGAAGGGTTTCCGTTACAGCCCGTGTGCCGCTTCCTTTTTTGCCAATAGCGAGTGTCATGTCCTTCATGTCACGTAATTCAGAAGCTTTAAAACCCTTGCGGAGAAAAACCCAGAGCGGTTCAAAGTAAAGGCTACCAAGAGATTCCAGCTCGGCTTTGTTTTTGATCGTGGCCAGCCCACTTTGGACAAAGGCAAAATCAGCTTTTCCGGTGCGCAGCAGCTCGATATTCTCCAAGGCGCCGGAGGTCTCCAGAATATTGATATGGATTCCCGGTTTTACCAATGACGCTTTATAGAGTTCGGCATAGGCATAGTAAGCGCCGCCCTTTGTTCCGGCGGCCAGTGTCAATTCACGAGGCGGTGGCGGCTCCATATAGCGGGCGGCTAGCCAAAAGGCTGCGACAATAAGAATAAGGGCCACGCCATAAGTTTTTATACTTTCCGGTATTTTCATGTTCTATTCCGGTGTTTCTGTTACATCGCGGTTATTTGATTGATCGAGCCGCTTTATAAACATATGGAACAATGCTTTGATTAAGGGGTCCGTCTTTTCCAGTTTTTGCCGCAGGTTGTCATATGTGATGATGGTAAGAAGCGTTTTTTGTACGGCGCATGCCGTTGCATTGCGTTGGGAGGGTAGCTTGGTTAAAGCCATTTCTCCGAAAATTTCACCGGGCCCAAGCGTTACGATATCAGTCGTCATGCCGTCATGCTCTCTGTAAATTTTGACTTCGCCTTCTTCTATGAGGAAGGCGTCGCCCGCAGCATCGCCTTCCTTGAAAATAACCTGATCTTCAAGGAATTGTCTGCGAAATAGAGGTTTTAGTTTTTTGCTGGTCATGGCCGGTACTGTATTACAAGATTCTTATAAAGAAAAGCCAGCGCGTTACCCTTCTTTTTCTATTTTTATGTCTTCGAGTGCCAGCCATCTTGTCTCCGCCCGTTCCAGCGCGTTTTTTGTCGCGGACAGTTGTTTTGTAACGTCATGAAAGCCGTCTTTATCACGTTTGTAGAAATCCGGATCGGAAAGCTGTTCGTTCAGCGTTGCGATCTCATCCTCCAGATTTTTTATTTTTGCCGGTAACTTGTCCAGTTCATGCTGCAATTTGTATGTGAGTTTTTTTGTGGGTGCTTTTTCAGATGTCATGTTCTTGCTGGAAGGCTTTTTTTGCGCGGTCGGTCCCTGTTTTTGTCGTCCTGATTCTTCCAGATAGTCACTGTAACCGCCAATATAGCCTTCTATTTTACCATCGCCTTCAAAAGCCATGATTTTTGTGACGGTCTGATCCAGAAAGTCGCGGTCATGACTGACGACAAAGAGCGTGCCTTTATAGTTAGCCAGAATTTCTTCCAGCATATCCAGCGTATCCATATCCAGATCGTTGGTCGGTTCGTCCAGAATGAGTAAATTGCCGGGATTAGCGAGTATCTTCGCCAGCATCAGCCTGTTTTTTTCTCCGCCGGACAGGGTATTTATTTTTTTGCGGGCATCTTGCGGGTCAAACAGGAAATCTTTCAGATAGCCGCAAACATGACGTTGTTTTCCCATGACATCGACGTAATCGCCATCACCGGGGCACAAGGTTTTCCAGAGCGTATCCTGTGGGTTCAGTTCTTTGCGTTTTTGATCAAAATAGCTGATTTCTGTTGTTTTGGAGCGTTTGATTCTTCCTGTATCGGGCTGTAATTCAGCAATCAGCAATTTAAGAAAAGTGGTTTTTCCCGATCCGTTGGCGCCCAGAATACCAATTCGGTCGCCGCGCATAATCCGCATATTGAATTTTTGGAGGATAATCGTTTCTTTTTCATCACCGGTGAAAATTTTACTGACATTGTAAAACTCAGATACGATACGGGAGGAGGCCTCCTGGTCTTTTGCTGGCTTCAGAACGATTTTGGAGACAACCCGGTTATAGGCACTTTGATCAGCTTTGAGTTTATCCCGTGCTATTTTCATCTGTTCAAGACGGCGTATGTTGCGTTTACGCCGGGCTTTAACGCCTTTGTTGGCCCATTCTACTTCCTGTGTGACGCTCTGTTTTCTGTTTTTTAGCTCGCGTTCTTCCTGTTCCAGAAGGAGGGTCGACCATTCTTCAAAATCACCGAAGCCTTTTGGCGATATGCGTAATCGGCCTCGGTCCAGCCAGAAGACTTTGTTCGTGATATGGGCTAGAAAAGCCCTGTCATGACTGACGCATAGCAAGGTCCCCCGATAGGATTGCAAGTAATTTTCAAGCCATTTGATCGCGCCCAGATCAAGATGGTTGGTGGGTTCATCTAGTAGCAATATATCCGGTTCTTCGACCAAAGCCCGCGCCAGGGCTGCCCGCCGCAATTGTCCGCCGGACAACATGTCCATGTGGTCTGTGGTGTTGATTTCAAGAGCTTCTGCTATGGAATCAACTTTGTACTGGTGGAGGTTTTTTTCCTCGTCTTTGATTTCCTCAAAAATATACTCGAACACGGTTTGGCCGGGGACAGGCGTAATATCTTGCTGCAAATAGCCGATTGTTGAGCCGATTTCCTGCCAGCGGTCTCCTTCATCCAGTTCCCGTATGCCGGTAATCATATGCATCAGCGTTGTCTTGCCGACGCCGTTTTTGCCAACCAGTGCAATTTTATTGCCTTCATGGATGTTGAAAGTCAGATCTTCAAATATCGGTTTATCGACATAACGGACAGTTGCGTTCTGTATACTTAAGACAAGTGGTGCGGCCACGGTATTTTTTCCTCCTGCAAATCATCTGTTCTCATGTTGGTATAAAAGCAAATTTTCTGCTAAATTAATAAGAAGCGGGGGGATGAGTCCCGGCACAGTTTCCTGTGCCTTGATATATCAGTTCTTTTCATAGGAAGAAAGTCTGTCGTCCGGTCGTTTGTTTTTGTTACATGGATCACGGTAAGGGGAGTGGTTTTTGCCTGAACAACAAGCGAATACAGGAAGTGAAAATGCCATTGGCTGGATGATTCTGGGCGGGGTGTTTTTGGCTATTTTTGCCTTGTTTTGGTACTTTTTTGAATTTCAGGTTAAAAATGTATTTCGCTGGATCCGCTGGAGCGAAATGTGGCTGATTTCCTTTTTTGTTGATGATGAATATGCTGTGGGGTGGAGCGGCCGGGAGGTTAATTTTCAAGAGGCACTGGATTATATACCGACCATCCCCCTAAACAATCTGAATGCGGGCACTATAGGTTTTATTTCAACCATGTCTATGGAGCCGTTCAAAATTATCTTTGTTGTCATTATGGTGCTAATGGCTCTGTGGTGCCAGATTAGAGGTCCCGGTACGCTCTACAGAAAAAAAATGAACCTGAACGGCTTGATTAATGCGCAATCTAAAACATTTCCCGTTATTGCGCCTTTCATGAAATTCAATCCTTCTAATCAGCCGACCCGGCCGCCCGGCACACCTGTTTCTGCCGAACTCCCTGCTTTTTCTGAAGCCCTTGGTCCTGAAGAATGGATTGCTTACAACCAAATTCCTGTTCCGGACGGCGCTCTGGACGAACACGCTGCGGCTCTGTCCTTTACCAAACAACTGGGGCCGCGCTGGCAGGGGGTTATGAAACTCCCTCCTCATAAACAAATTCTTCTTGCTTCTTTTTGCCTGAGAGCCGCCCGGAAGAGGAATGAGAGCGATGATATGTTGGGGCGTATTGCTCTGTGCTGGAGTCATAAGAAAGGGCTTCAACTCGGCAAAGATAAAAACCTTCTGAAGGAGGCGCGCCGCATTTTGCGAAATAGAGGCATGGCCGGGTCTACACTAACAAAATGTAATCAGCACGCTTTTCATACAACGGCTTTGTTGCGGGGGTTGGCTACGGCACGGGAAGAGGGTGGTGTTTTGGCTTCATCCCAGTTTGTATGGCTTCGTGGTTTTGACCGGGCGTTATGGTATCCCCTTAATAATATGGGACGACAGTCATTCCACATGGAAGCTATCGGGGCCATGGCTCATTTCAAGGCCGAAAAATTAACCCGTCGGCCTATTCCCAAACCAAAAATTAGCAATGCTGTTCAAAGTATTTCTGAATACATGGCGTCCAGCAGGGCGCGTCCTATTCCGCAACTCGACTATAGTGGCACGAAAAAGCGCGGTGTTAAAAAACCAAAAGGAACGGGTGTTAAAAAACCGAAGAAAAAATAAAGGCTTAATCTATCTATTTTTTGTAACAAGAGAGGCAGAATGAAACGTTTTATTGAAAAAATAACAGGAGGATATTCCTCTAGTGCCAGAGTCGTGGACGGCACCCTGATATTGTCTTTGCCGGATGCTGTGTCGCCTGTTATCTGGCGTATGGATCTGGGACATGCCAAAGCATCGGCTATAGAAGTCCGGGAACAGGACGGAGAAGACGGCTATTTTGTCCTGACTCTTAAAACACCTAAAAGTGACGTTCATGATATTGCTCCCTTTGCCACACGTTCTAAGGCCGTGTCCGCGCTTATGGCTGTTAGCCGTGCTATGGAACAGGCACAGGAGAAAACGGGGGGAAGGGCTTGTGCCACAGCATCTCATGCCGTTCATGATTCTGTAGATTCTGTCTCACCTTCAAGGATGCCCGCAGAAAAAAAACACCGTAAAATTACTCATGGGCAATGGGCTGCCGGTATTATCGGTCTGGCTTGTCTGGGTTTTCTGATCAATATGATTATAGGCATGGGGCCGCAAACGGGGGCTTTGGTGTCCTCTTCTAATCCTTTAGCAACAACAGCGTCTCGTAGTGCGTCAGATGCAGTCGGTGTTCCGGTTTCTGCTGATGATTTTCTGCAGGGGCGTTAGGGTTATAAAAATATGGTTTTAGACCAGAGGAAATACGAACGACAGCATAAGGAACTCCTGCGTGACATCAGGCCCATGTATGTGCGTCTTGCCGACTGGCTAAAGCGACCAACACATTCTACGGCTCTTTTTATTATGGCAGCCGGCTCATTTTATCTAAGCCCTTCAGCGCTTATGTTCGGGGATCTCATTTTTCTTATGTTTCTTATCTATTTCCTGTGGTTGGTTATTCAGGATCGGACGCTTGTCTTTAAATTACCCTATGGCAGCAAGTTTAAAGACAAGAATAACATGGGTCCCGGTAAAAGCGGAAAAGCAGAGGGGATTCTGTATCTGGGGAATGCTAAGGCCACTGATGAAGAAGCATGGTTTTCTAACGATGATGCTCGTACGCATGTTCTTTATCTCGGCACAACGGGTTCGGGAAAGACAGAGGGCCTGAAATCCATGGTCAGCAATGCGCTCAGTTGGGGGTCGGGTTTTGTTTATATTGATGGTAAGGCCGATACGGATCTGTGGTCTTCCTTATCATCCCTTGTGCGGCGCTTTGGCCGGGATGATGATTTGCTGGTTCTGAATTATATGACGGGGAACTCGGATACGCGCGCACCTTCTAATACCATGAATCCGTTTTCCAGCGGTTCTGCTTCTTACCTGACTAATATGCTGGTTAGTCTGATGCCGGAAGCCGAAGGCGATAACGCTATGTGGAAAGAACGGGCGGTCTCCCTTATCAGTTCTATCATGCCCGCTTTGACATGGAAGCGGGAGCATCAGGAAATGCCTCTGTCCGTCAGTACGATCAGGGAATCCCTCAATTTGGATGCCATTATTAAGCTTTCGCGTGATGAGGTCTTGCCGGCTGACATTACGATCAGTCTTAAAAGCTATCTGGATACGTTACCGGGTTATATTGACGATGCGTTTGATGATGATGGTAAAGAGAAACCGCCGGGACCGGATCAGGCCGCTTATGATACGACAACACCACGGCAACAGCACGGCTATCTTTCCATGCAGTTTACGCGCGCCTTACAGTCCCTGGGCGATGATTACGGCTATATTTTTGATACGCAGGCCGCCGATGTGGATATGGTTGATGTTGTTCTGAACCGCCGTATTCTGGTCGTTTTGATCCCGGCATTGGAAAAATCGAGTGATGAAACGGCCAACCTTGGTAAAATTGTTGCTGCAACGATCAAGGGCATGATGGGGTCTACATTGGGCTCTACCGTAGAAGGTGAAGCCGCAAGTGTTATTGAAAACAAACCCACGCAATCTTCAACACCCTTTATGGTTATTTTTGACGAGGTCGGTTATTATGCGGCACAAGGCATGGCTGTTATGGCGGCGCAGGCCCGGTCATTAGGCTTTTCTCTTGTTTTTTCTGCACAGGATTTGCCTGCCATGGAAAAAAGGGTCAAGGAAGAAGCGCGTTCAATCACGGCAAACTGTAACATCAAAATTTTCGGAAAGCTTGAAGACCCGACCCAGACAAAGGAATTCTTTGAAAAAACAGTCGGTACCGCCATGGTCATGGAATCGTCAGGATTTCAGCTGAGTGGCGGTGTTGGTACGGGCTCCTATTATGACACAAAGCAAGCCAGTCTTCAGTTACGGGCACGGGCAACATATGACGATCTCCGTGCCTTTAAAGAAGGGGAGGCTGTGGTGGCCTTCGGTGAAATGGTGATTGATGCCCATATGTTTTTTTCCAATCCCGGTTTTGCTAAGGCTATGCGGGTTACACGTTTTCTTGCGCTGCCGCCTCCTGATGAAAATATTATTAAACATGCCAATGCTCTCACAAAAGTTCGTGATCTTATGGTTCATAAGACATGGACGGCAGAAAAGGCCGATGTCGCGCTTGAAACGGAAGACGAAATTTCCATGATAGCCGAGACGATCAAGAAAGCCCAAAAACAGAAACTGGCACCGGAAGAAGCGGGCATGGCGGCAGTGGCCAGTGTTTATGTTCTGCATAATCCGGAAGCTTTGGAAGAAGAAGAAACAAGCGGTGCAGCAAGTGCCGCCCCTACGCCTGTTCCAGAAATAAAACCGGAAACAGAAAAACCTGTTGCTGCTTCTTTGGAGGCGGTTGCGCCGCCACCGCCTGTTGCACCGCCTTTGCAGAAACCTCCTGCGGATGTCGAATCTTCTGACGATAATCCGATGGCTTTCTTCGGGAAAAAGAAAGGTGATATAGCCGCAGAGCCCCCTCCGGAAACACCTCAAAAAGAAGAGGCTCTGAACTGGAAAGACCTGATCAATGAATCAACAGATACCGCAGAAAAGATATCCGTGGATGCGGAGGAACAAAGCACGACAGTAGAAAAAGCACAGGCGCCGGCTTCTGTGAAACTCGACCCGGAAACAGAGCGGGTCATGGAAAAAGCAGGACAGGACCTTAAAAACTCACTCTTCAAAACAACAGGAAGCGATACGGATGCAACGGAGTAGACTGTTGAACAAGAGAAAGAGAGAGCGGGGCAATGCTATTTTCTTTGTTCTGATCGGTGTTGCTCTGTTTGGCGCGCTTATGTTTAGCTTTTCACGAAGCGGACGGCAGGGCGGCGAAAATATTAGCGATAAGCAAGCGGACATCGCGGCATCTGATATTTTGTCTTACGCTCAGAAAATGGAAAGGGCTGTTAGCCGAATTCGTCGTAAAAGCATCTCGGAAAATGATATCAGTTTTGATAATCAGTTTGTGTCCGGTTACGTGAATGGAGGGTGCGCTGCCCCTGTTTCACCCCGCTGTCTGGTGTTTAATCCTGCCGGGGGCGCTGTGAACTGGAAGCCTCCGGCTGAACGGGCCAATAATGGTGATGAATGGGTTTTTACAGGCGCTAACCGTGTTAAGGGACTCGGCGCTGTCGGCAATGCCACAGATGCTGAATTATTGGCGATCCTGCCCAACGTTAAGCTGCCTGTGTGCCAAAAAATTAATGAGCAACTGGGTTTGACGGCAGCAAATACCGCCCCGCCTCAGGAAAATCTGGACAGCAGTCTTACCCTGTTTCAGGGTGCTTTTCCTATTGCGCCGAAATTGATCGAGGAAAAAGGCGGTGGCACAGCACTTGACGGTGTGTTAAGCGGCTGCTTTCAAGGCGACACAACACCGGCTGCCGGAACATATCATTTCTATCATGTGCTGATACAGCGGCCCTAGGGACAAATACCAATACAAGCGGGACTTGGCTTTGGCCGTTCCGGAGCTGGGTATTTATTAACAGTGTTTCGCTCAGTCACAGGTGATCCAATAGGTTCAGGCCGTGGGTATTTATTAACAGTGTTTCGCTCAGTCACAGGTGATTTAATAGGCTCAGGCCGTGGGTATTTATTGATAGGTTTCTTTTCGTCCAACGTCACTGTATTTTTTTCTGTCACCGGCTCCCCAGCAAACGCTGGCGTAGCACTAAGTAGAAATGCAGCAATAAGGGCAGCAATAAGGGCAGCACCCTTAAGGGTATTTTTAGCATAACCTTTCATAACCATCTCCTTTTCTATAATATGCACACGCTTGTAACAAAAGCAATATGGAACGTCAAGTGATGTTATGAAATTAATATCCCCGTACCGATACAGCGGCCTTAAACGTCCAGATTGGACACTTTCAAGGCATTATCCTGAATGAACTCCCGGCGTGGTTCAACGACATCCCCCATCAGAGTTGAAAATATCTCATTGGCTTTTTCGGCATCCTTGATATTGACCTGCACCAAAGTCCGGACGGAGGGATCAAGCGTTGTTTCCCAAAGTTGGTCGGGATTCATTTCACCCAGACCTTTATAGCGCTGGATTTGCAGACCCTTACGGCCCGCGGCCAACACAGCATCATATAAACCGGCTGGTCCGTGAATAGGGCTGATTTCTTTGTCGCCGGATGACAGGATGCCTGTTCCGGAAAAGTTGTCCCGTAACCAGTCCCCGGCGCGATGCAAACGGATAGCTTCAGGAGAGCGTATATTTTCCGGCGCAATTCTAATCCGTTCCATGACTCCCCGTAATGTACGGGTGAGGACATATCCGCTAACAAGCGTAAATTCTATTTCCCAGGTGCGTTCAGATTTGCGGGACATGTCGTTCATTTGTGCCATCAGGTCTGCGGCATGTTTCTCACCCAGAGCCTGATCTTCCAGAACTTTTTCATCCAGAGCACCGACAAGAGCGGCTTGCTCCACGGCATCCCGGTTGTTGACGCGCTGCCCTAAAACCTGCAGCGGTGAATAAATATTGCGGGCTTTGTCCAGAAGGTCGCGTAAATCATTTCCGCTGCGGCCGTTTTGATTGGCATCTGTCAAAAGCATATCTGTAAGGCCAGAGTTAATCAGATAGTCATCCATTGCGCCTTCATCTTTAAGGTAAACTTCCGAATTTCCGCGTTTGACCTTAAAGAGTGGCGGTTGGGCGATATAAAGATAGCCGCGGCTTATAATGTCTTCCATATAGCGGAAGAAAAATGTCAGCAGCAATGTCCGGATATGGGAACCGTCGACATCAGCATCTGTCATGATAACGATTTTGTGATAGCGGATTTTTTCAGGGTTGAACTCTTCTCCGATTCCGGCACCCATGGCCGTGATTAATGTTCCGATTTCATTGTTGCCGAGCATTTTATCCAGCCGGGCGCGTTCAACATTCAAAATTTTACCGCGTAGGGGTAAAATGGCCTGATTTTTACGATCGCGGGCCTGTTTAGCAGAGCCACCGGCGGAATCACCCTCCACAATGAATATTTCGCATTTGGCGGGATCGCGTTCCTGACAATCTGCCAGCTTACCGGGCAAATTGGATATATCCATGATGCCTTTACGCCGTGTCAGGTCGCGGGCTTTGCGGGCGGCTTCACGGGCCGCCGCCGCTTCAATAATTTTGCTGACTATTTTTTTTGCGTCCGCCGGGTTTTCTTCAAGCCACGTTCCTAAATGTTCGGTAATAGCCCCTTCCACAACAGGACGGACTTCAGAGGACACAAGCTTGTCCTTGGTCTGGGAAGAAAATTTCGGGTCAGGCACCTTGATTGACAGGACACAACTCAGGCCCTCCCGCATATCGTCACCGGTGACTTTGACCTTTTCTTTTTTTAATAATCCGTGCTCTTCGGCGTATTTTGAGATTATGCGGGTCATCGCACTGCGGAATCCCTGTAAATGCGTACCGCCATCACGCTGCGGAATATTATTGGTAAAGCACAGCATGGTTTCGTGGTAAGCATCCGTCCATTCCATAGCCGCTTCTATGGTCATGCCGTTTTCTTCACCGGATATGAAAAGCGGTGCTTTAATCAAAGAGGTTTTATTACGGTCAAGCCATTCTACAAAACTTCCGATTCCGCCCTCGAAATGGAGTTGCACTTCTTTTGGCGGCGTTTCCCGGTCATCGCGTAGGAAAATATTAACGCCGGAGTTCAGAAAAGCCAGTTCGCGCAAGCGATCTTCCAGCGTTGTAAAGTCAAAATCCGTCATCGTAAAAGTCTCGGTCGAAGGTAAAAAGGTAACTTCCGTCCCTTTTTTATCGCCTTGCTCTCCCACCGCTTTCAGGGGCGCTTCGGATTCGCCATGACGAAACTTCATCGTCCATTCTTTTCCCTCCCGCCAGATGCGCATTTCTAGCCGTTCTGACAGGGCGTTCACAACGGAAACACCCACGCCGTGCAAACCACCGGAAACCTTGTACGAATTCTGGTCGAATTTTCCGCCTGCATGAAGCTGGGTCATAATAACTTCGGCAGCAGAAATTCCCTCTTCATCATGAATGCCGACCGGAATACCGCGCCCGTTATCCCTGATGGTCATAGAGCCGTCGGCGTTCATAACTACATCGACCCTGTCGCAGTGGCCCGCCAATGATTCATCAATGGCATTATCTACGACTTCATAAACCATATGGTGAAGGCCTGTGCCGTCGTCTGTGTCGCCGATATACATACCGGGACGCTTACGTACAGCTTCCAGGCCCCGTAAAACCTTAATGGAATCCGCGCCATATTCAGCGTTCTTGTCATCTGTCATTTCTGTTTTCTCTTGCGCCATTTCGGACATGATTCGTATTCGCCTGTTTTTTGGTTTGAACCCCAACATAAAAAGCGCAGTTTTCTGCGATTTTTGGAAGAATTATTTATAGCACACCAAACAAAAAAAGACAGCAAAAAACCCTTGAAAACATTTATGCTGCACGGTTTTCTTTGTCCTTATGAACGGTGGCGTTTTCAATCCTGAACAGGTCAGCTTGTCCCAGAACAGGAGAGAAAAGAGATTGGTCTGTACCCGTTAGCCAGACTTGCCCTCCTGTTTCCAGCAATAAGTCATAAAGCCCGGCACGACGCGCCTCATCCAGATGAGCGGCGACTTCATCCAGAAGCAGAACAGGAACCATCCCCCGCTCTGCCGCGATTAAACGGCTATGGGCTAAGACAATTCCGATTAACAGGGCTTTTTGCTCCCCCGTTGAACACTGATTGGCAGGCATGTCTTTAGTGGCATAATAGACAGAAAAATCGCTGCGATGCGGTCCGGTTGTCGTAGCTCCTGTCAGGGCATCTTGTTTTCGTGTTTCTTTCAGTTGATAGCGGAACAGGGCTTCAACGTCTACGGCAGGCGTGTTGCGCAGAAGATTTTCAACTGTTCCCGTTGCAGTCAGAGTGGCCTTGGGGAAGAAACGGGCCTCTTCCGGCAAAGTCTTCTCACAAACCTGCTGCAAGCGCTCTGAAAAATCCAGCCGTGCGGCGGCTACGGCAGTACCGGTTTCCGCCATTGTAGATTCCAGCCCCTCCAGCCATGCGGGATCCGTCTGTTCCTCTTGTAATAATTTACTCCGTTGCCGCATGGCGTTTTCATAGCGAATGATTCGTCCTGAATGAGCGGCATCAAATGCAAAAACCAGCCGGTCCAGAAAACGCCGCCGTGCTGCTGCCCCTTCCAGAAATATACGATCCATTTGCGGGGTTAACCAGACGCAGGCCAGATATTCAGACAAGGCGGTCTGTTTTTTTACCGGTACGCCATTAATGCGGACTATACGTTTTTTGCTTTGGAGGTCGCTTCCCGTGCCAATACGTGTGGAGCCGTAACGTGTTTCAACTTTGGAAGAAACCGCCCATGAGCTGTGTGCGGGGCAGCCCTGTTGCAAGATATCGCTGCTTTTCGCGCCGCGCAGTCCGCGGCCCGGTGAAAGGAATGACAGGCTCTCCAGAATATTCGTTTTTCCGGCACCGTTCGGCCCGAATAGAATCACGGGGCCCCGCCGTAGAGTATCCAGCCGGATGTCTTCGTAGCAGCGAAAATGACTCAATTGTAACTGTGAAACCCATGACATAACCTTATTTAGAACACAGAGTGACCTCTGGCGAAAGAAGAGACAATAAAGAGGCCACAGGCAAATTTGTAGGTAAGTTCAGGGTAAATTGGCAAAAAAGAGCTTTTGCTTCCTTGCAGTCAGAGCCGTATAGTAATAATCATGTATCTTTAAAATCGGTGCGAAGGTTCTGTATTTTGTTTAAATTTTATACCAGCAGACAAGTTATTTTCGGCATAGCCGTATCTGTCTTGTTTCTTGTTTATTCTCAGGTGGCTATGGCCCTGTCCGTTCATGATGCCCGGATTGGTCTACATGCCGATAAAACACGCCTGGTCCTTGATTTAAGCGAAAAAACGGATTTTCGTGTCTTCGTTCTGCAAAATCCATGGCGGATGGTTGTTGATATGCCCGATTTTGACTGGCGGGTGGGTAATATCAGTAAACCTGTAAAAAGCGGAATCACCGGCGTTCGGCAAGGGAAGCTACAGCCCGGTATTTCGCGTGTTGTGATAGACCTGAAAGGGCCGGTCCTTATACGATCTGTCTTTGTTTTGCCGCATCAGAAGGATAAATCGGACCGTCTGGTTATTGATTTTCGGACGGCATCCCGGGGGCAGTTTCTTGAACAGCAAAAAGGGCAGGTCTTTGGAAAACTAAAAGTGATCGAACCGGCACAGATGAATACAACGCTTATGAGCATGCCTGTACCGGCGTCACCGCAAGCGGCAAGCAAGCCGCTAACCAAGCAGGTTTCTGCCGCCGGTCATATGGCCTTACCACAGCATAAACCGTCCTCGGCTAAATGGGAGAAACCCCTGATTGTTATAGATCCCGGGCATGGCGGTGTTGACCCCGGTGCTATCGGTGCCAACAGGGCCATGGAAAAGCATGTTGTTCTCTCCATGGCCAAAGTACTCAAAAAACAACTCGAAGCAACAGGGCGTTATAATGTCGTTCTGACGCGTAACAAAGACAAATATCTACGTCTTCATCAGCGTGTGTCTTTGGCGCGCAAACAAGGCGGTGATCTCTTTATCTCCCTTCATGCCGACTCAATTGGGAAGTCGAATGTGCGGGGGTCATCAGTCTACACTCTTTCTGAAAAATCGTCGGATGAACAAACCGAACGGCTTGCCGCGCGTGAAAACAGGGCTGATTTAATTGCCGGTGTTGATTTAAGTGCGGAAGATGAAGTTGTTGCCAATATTCTGGTTGATCTGGCGATGCGCGATACCATGAATCAGTCTACATTTTTTGCCAATACTCTGGTCGATGAAATGAAGAGTAGGGGGATTCATACCCTTGATAATCCCCATCGATTTGCAGGGTTTGCTGTTTTGAAAGCACCTGATATTCCGTCTGTGCTTATTGAGCTTGGCTTTATGTCCAATAAAAACGAAGCTCGTATGCTTGCCAGCGCAGCATACCAAGGGAAACTGGCTAAGACTCTGCTGCAAAGCATTGATTCCTATTTCCGAAGAGTACGCCAGAATCAGAGAAGCTAGAAAAAATTCTTGAAAAAGGGTGTTCAATCCTCTTGTATTTGTGTATATAGAGAGTAGGTTTTGTTTATTGGCGGGGTACGGTGATTCTGTGCGCTAACATACTAATCAACAACATGAAGCGTAAAAAGAGGTTAAAATGAATAAATTTATGACAGTTTTTGCCGTTGGTGCCGTTTTGGCCTTATCGGCTTGTGCCGCGCAGAACGGAGAGTCTGACTACGGCTATGAAAGTGAAGCGCCTTATGCTTCCGAACGTACCGTTGGTACTGAGGAAAAATCGGCTGTGAGAACAACGAAAAAAGCAGATCGCATGTTCAGCAAATCTCAACGAAAATAGAGACGGGCTGTAAAGTTTGTAAAAAAAGCTGCCTGTTTATGAACAGGTGGCTTTTTTTGTAGAGAATCAAATGTTACACTGGTATTCGGAATCATGTTGAATATCATAAAAATAATTCTTTTTGTTCTTGTTAATGCTGCGGGCGCCTTTGTTGTCCCCACATTAGCGAATCTTGCTCTCATGATGGACGTTTTTCCCTCTCTTCCCATTGGACCGATCAGGAGCAGCTTTGGACTCTGGCTCGGGGCTCATTTGTGGGTCTGGGGTCTTGCTGCGTTGGGAAGCATTGGCTACTTTTTCGTAAACAGCGAACTTAAGACATGGCTCCTGCTGGCTCCGCTGTACATGACGGCCATATATGGTGTTGCCGTTCTTGTCTATTTCAATTTTATTATATCTACCGTCTAGAACAGGCGCATAAAAGGGTTGTTTCCTCTTGAGGCTGCCGGTTTTTTCTTCGCAGGCATTTTAAAATGCGTTGTGTCATCACCTGTGATTTTTCCAGCTTCCATGGTTTTTAGCGGCGCCGGCAAAACACCTTCTGTCCGCAAATGTGCCCGCATCAGCTGAATGCTATTGCCATTATCATAACCGCGCACATAGACAGATGCCGTATCCGCCAAGGGTTCACCCGTACGAATTTCAATCACATCACCTTTCTTCATATCTTCAAAGTTAAAGGCTGTCGTTGAAACAACATCGCTCGCAGATTTAGGCATGTGATGTTCAAAACCGGACGGCGTTTTGACAAAGACTTCACTGTGTTTTCCGGTTTCCTGTGGTAGCAGGAAGGTCAATTTTCCAAGCGTTGTGTCTTCCGGCAGTTTGACGTGATAGATATACTCGGTCACGGCATTCTTACCTTCCCCGTTTCTGATTTCAACAGGTTCGCCCATATCAATATTCGTAGAACGAAACATGCCCGGATTTTTTAGGCTGTCCTTGAATATCACCATCGTTTTCAGCTTTTCATTCCACAATTTGACGGTTTCACGGTCTACATTCCCGCTGCCGCAACGTTCATGAATGGGTAGACCCGCGCCATTGGTACGGAATTTTGCCGGTACGGAACGTGGTGCATTCCGGGGTCCGGCCGTAAGACCGCCCACAGGATCAAAGTCCAGAATATCCCGGGCACCGGTCATCATACCGACCGCCATGATTTCTTCAAAATCCAGCTTGTTACCGTACCATTCAAGCATCTGGCGTGTAATAGAACCCATTTCCGGCGTAGAGAAGGATGTTCCATTCTGAGACGCACCGAACAAGTGAGGTACAGTGGCACAGATATCCGCAGCATATGATGAGTAAGGCGTAATCGTCGTTGCACCCTTGGGTGACACAGGCATTGTATTGTCAGCGGCACCCATATTCACAGCCCGTGGCGAATGCATCGCCAGATAGGCTTGCACATAACGTCCCTCCGGCATACCGGAACCGTCCGGCACCTGCATGCGGTAATTACCCGCTCCGCCAAAAATAATAGGCTTGTTATATTCCATCTCATCCATCATCTCGCGGATTCTTTCAAAGCTTATATGATCAGAGGGGTTGCTCATTCTTATTTTGTCAGCGCCCTGCTTTCCGCCCGGTGCTGATACAGCCATACTGAAACTGAAAATAACCTGATCCCGTAAGGCGCTATCCCCCAGATTCATCATAATACGCAAGGCATCACTTATATTAGGAGACGGATAACTAAACAGTTCGCCTTCCCACAGGTGAAAACGGGACATATCTACGTCCGGATTTAAGCCGTAGCCTGTACTTCCGGCAACACCGAATGTCCGTTTTCCGTGGTAACCATCAGGTTCAATCATAATCAAACTGACTTTGTGATTCGGATCGCGTGTTTCTGGCGGTACTAACGCGTCCATATGTTTGTAATTGTCATTATGGTACGTCACCCATAATTTCTGCCCCAATTCGATGGTCTGTTCACCCGATAAAAGGGCCTCCAGATTCAGTCCGTTCATTTCAAGAACATGTTTCATAGCAGAATCGGCATCCGCCCCAGCCTTGTGAGGTTCATCAACACTGTGAGTATCAATCGATCCGTCGGCCAGAATGTCTGCTATGCCTCTGATCGTGTCACCCGGTTGTATCGCTTCCTGAACGATCATTTTTCTGCCGGTCATAGGCAGGGTAATGGGAACAGAAAGAGTGTTGCCCGGTTTCAGTGCTTCTTTCAGATAGGTTTCCGCTTTTTTAATCTGCTGCGCACGCTGTGTAATTTGTTTCTTCTGTTGTTCAAGCTGACGGCGCATCCCCATGGCTTGTGGAGGCATTCTTTTTAGATCCTCATCAATTTTTTTGATTTGATCCTCGGGAGAACCTTGAAAAGCGTCTTGCGAACTCATATATAGACGGGACGGTTTTGTCAGGTTGCTGTTGGCACTTGCCAGCAGGTTCACAGCTTCGCGGTTTGTTTTTACGCCCATCTTTTCCTGCAAACGTAAGGCCATACCGTAAATTGTAGCGTAGGGCGAAACAATCGTGTGCCCCACCTGATGTTCTACAGGAATAGGCAAAGAAAGGACTGTCCCGGCTTCCAGAGGTTTTGTCAGGGCGTCATCAGATGTCGTATCAATATTATTGTTTTCAGCAATGAGTTTTACAGCATGGTCATCATTCCGCGCTTCCATCGCATGACGAAATCTATTGGCCAGTTTTTCAAGTGTATCGCCATCCTGCACTTTATAAGGCTCCGACCCGCCGGGAAGGGCATCCGAGTAAATATCATCAAGCAATGTGGCGCCGTGTTTTTCTAAGAACGCTTTATCAATATCCGTGGTTGTGCGCGCGACTTCTGCCAGTTCCCCGTTAATCGTGAATTCTTCATTGAATTCGGCTCTGCTTATGAGTCCTGCATTTCTAAGCGTGGCCAATATCAAAGGCCTTTGTGCCAAATCAACGTAACTTTTAAGATTGAAATTAGAGACCGTCTGCGCGGCGTCTTCCAGACGCCCGCCGGCATCGACAAGCATTTTCACAATATCGGCTGCTGTGCGGACATGCCCGCGGCCTTCATGGTCTTTGTTGAACAAATCCTGCGATTCAATGACCATACGAAAAGCGTGGTCCATAATAGAGACAGGCGCTTTTTTCTTCAGATTGCCGGGCGCTCTTTTCTTTTGATCAGGAGAAAGAATGTTCATAAAGTTTTTTTCAGCTGATGGAATTGGCACATCGCCATATATTTTTTGCCGGGGATTTGCGCCGTGTTTCAGGAAAGCGGCGACGATTTCAGGCTTATCAAGCTCATACGCCATCCATATGCCCCAGACAAAGGAAGACATACCTGTTTCAGGATCAGTAAAATTGGGATCAGCACCGGAATCAAGCAGCCCTATCACGCGCTCGATTGCTTTTTTTATCACCGGATTCTCGTTCATGACATAGCCGGGCTTCCGAAAAGCAGGGTTGTCCGCGGTGTAATAAGCGTCAACAGCTCTTGTCTCATCCAGCAATTGCCTGCTCAGGGTTTGCAGTAAAGCAGGGTTATCATTGGCGATTTTCTGAGTCACCGCAGGCTTTGAATTTACCGGCAGAAGGGCCTCATCGGCATGAAGATTAAAAGCGCCGGTTAATGATGTTGCAAGAGCAAGACCGGTCGCTACAAGACGTACTTTTAGCTTGTTTACAGTTGACATGTCACCTCCCCAGATAACGATAATTTTTTATGAACTTGCGAAACCATTGCACATAAAAAATGAAAAAACAAGTTTCATTTATGATGGTTTTTGTACATCCATGGCCGCTTTATCGTTTTCTATTGTTTGTGCTGTGCTCTCGTCAGAGGGCTGTTGGGCAACAATGATCGGGTAGCCCCGCCGTTCGCGGATGACTTTACGAATAATAGACCAATCCAGATATTCTGCGCGGTTTCCAGCCACCTGTATAATCAGGCGCATGTCGTTATCGGTCATTTCATAGGTTGGCAATCCGCCTTCCTGCTCTATTTTATCAGCCTGTCCGAGGGAGGGGTGCGCTTCGATATAAAACGCATGGCCAATCCATGCCGCCTTCACCGGCTGATCAACGACCGTAACGGGCGTGTCAACCGGCACAATCGGAAAGAATGCCGCAATATCTTCCGGATAGAGGCGTATGCAGCCACTGCTGACCCGCCGTCCTATGCCGAACGGCTTGTCTGTGCCGTGAATGGCGTATTCCGGCCATCCCAGATAAAGGGCATGCGTTCCCAGCGGGTTTTCCGGTCCCGGCCCGACGACGTCCGGCAATTCCGGATTTTCTTCCCGCATACGCTCTGTGGGTCGCCAGCTCGGCCCTTCCTTTTTTCTGACAACGCGGGTTTTGCCCGTTGGTGTTGCCAATCCCACCCGCCCGACTCCAATCGGATGAGTAACGGGCGGCTTTCCTTTTTCTCCATAATAAAACAGGCGCATTTCCGGCAAATTGATAACAATGCCTTTGTGGACAGCGACAGGTAACAAATGCCGTGCCGGCATAACAAGAGGTGTGCCTTCTCCCGGTAGCCAGGGATCGATATCAGGATTGGCCGCCCGCAATTCGATAAAACCGAGATCATTGTCACGGGCAATTTTCACCATGGTATCTTCGTATTTCGCAGGATATGTCCACATATCGCCGATATAGGGCTCCGTATAGGGCTTTTCTACCGGCGTTACGGCCTCTTCAGCATAACCTGAAGAAGACCCCATAAACACCAGAGCAGCAAGAACACCAAGGAAGTTAAAAAATATCATGCGGCCTTTTTCATACGGTTTTCAAGATTGGCGACGACTTTGTCCATAAACTCTTCCGTCGTCAACCATTTCTGATCTTCTCCCACCAGCAAAGCCAGGTCTTTTGTCATGAAACCGGCTTCAACCGTATCAATGCAAACCTTTTCCAGACCCTCAGCAAAACTAATCAGTGCCTGATTGCCGTCGAATTTTCCGCGATAAATCAAACCGCGCGTCCAGGCAAAAATAGACGCGATCGGGTTGGTTGAGGTCGGGTTACCTTTTTGGTGTTCGCGGTAATGGCGTGTGACTGTACCGTGCGCGGCTTCAGCCTCTACGCATTTCCCGCTTGGCGTCAGTAAAACGGAGGTCATCAGCCCCAGAGAACCAAAGCCTTGCGCGACAACATCGGATTGTACATCGCCGTCATAGTTCTTACAGGCCCAGACGAAGCCACCTTTGGATTTCACTGCCTGTGCGACCATGTCATCAATCAGGCGGTGTTCGTACCAGAGATCTTTCTTATCAAAGTCTGCTTTGAACTCGGCATCGAAAATACGTTGAAATATCTCGATAAAACGCCCGTCATATTGTTTCAGGATCGTATTCTTGGTCGACATATAAACCGGATAGTTGCGTTGTAGCCCGTAATTCAGGCACGCCCGCGCAAAACCCTCGATCGACTCATCAAGGTTATACATTCCCATGGCCACACCGCTTGACGGGAAATCAAAGATTTCAAATTCCATCTTCTCGCCCCCGTCTTTTGGCTCAAATTTCATGGTCAGCTTTCCGGGGCCGGGCACTTTAAAATCGGTCGCCTTGTATTGGTCGCCAAAGGCATGACGGCCAATGATAATCGGTTCTTTCCAGCCCGGTACATAGCGCGGTACGTTGCTGCATATAATGGATTCGCGGAACACCGTGCCGTCCAGAATATTCCGGATCGTCCCATTGGGGGATTTCCACATTTTTTTGAGGTCGAATTCTTTAATGCGGGCCTCATCCGGCGTAATGGTCGCGCATTTGACGCCAACGCCATGTTCGTTGATGGCATTTGCTGAATCAATGGTCACCTGATCATCCGTTGCGTCACGGTTCTCAATGGAAAGATCGAAATATTTCAGATCAATGTCCAGATAGGGTAAAATCAGGCGTTCTCTGATCCACGCCCATATGATGCGTGTCATTTCATCGCCGTCTATTTCGACAACCGGATTATCAACTTTGATCTTGGACATGATGCAGGCTCCCTTTTTCACGAATTAATTCGCTTCCATCCTAAAGAAGATTACA